>JBCCMW010000228.1:0-6863 GCA_039026175.1 Pseudomonadota bacterium | reverse complement strand
GTTCGGCGATCTCAACCAGCACGGGCCCGATGCGTTCAAGTTCTATACCCGCACCAAGACGGTCACCGCGCGCTGGCCCTCGGGCGTCAAGGAAGGCGCCGAGTTCTCGATCCCCACGATGAACTGAGCAGCCGCGGCGGCGCCCCGGGTGCCGCCGCCCGACCCGCCCCGGCAGCCTGCGTCCTACCCGCCGTCCGCAGCGTCACCCATCCGCCCCATCCGCCGGCCAGGGAGAGCCCCGCGTGACCGGAGCCGCCGCATGACGCCCACGATCGCCGTGCGCACGGCCGTGCCGGGCGATGCCGCCGCGCTCTCGGCCCTGTTGAACGCGATCATCCGCCAGGGCGGCACCACCGCGATGCAGACGCCGTTCGACGAAAACGGCTTTCGTGCAGCGTTCATCGCGGGCGATGGGGTGCTCGCCTGCATGGTGGCCGAGGCCGCGGGCCAGCCGGTGGGCTTCCAGTTTTTGGGCCGCCATCCCGCGCTGCCGCCCGGCTGGGTCGATATCGCGAGTTTCGCGCGCCAGGCACCCAAGCTGCCCGGGGTGGGCCGCGCCCTGTTTCCCCGCACGCTGGAGCGGGCGCGGGCGCTGGGCGCGCCGGCGATCAACGCCACGATCCGGGCGGACAATGCCTCGGGTCTCGGCTACTACGCCGCCATGGGGTTCCGCCGCTATCGCGTGGCCAGGTCGGTGCCGCTGGCCGACGGCACGCCCGTCGACCGCATCTCGATGCGCTTCGATCTGGGCTGACGCCGGCCGGCCGCGCGGCTCAGACCCAGGCGTTGTCGTAGGCGCGCTGCAGCAGCGCCGCGCTGCCGCCGGTGGCGGGCGCATTGTCGACCAGCGAATTGGCGACGAAGGCGGCTTCGACCTGGATCGGGAACTTCATCACCGCGGCCCGCACACGGTTGCGCACGCTGTTGCCGAACAGGTGGTCGATCGAGCCGCCGTGCCCGACATAGCGGCCGAACGCGCCGTTCGTCGGCCGCCAGCCCAGCAGCTCGTCGTCCATGATATCGCGGATCGGCGCGGGGATGATGTCGTCGGTGTAGGCGGTGAAGGCCAGGATTGCCGCCAGTTCGCGCGCCGACAGATGCCAGCCCGCCGGGCCGCCCCAGAAGAAGTAGTTGGGGAAATCCGCCCCGATGATGCTGTCGGACGTGCTGTAGTAGCGCGCCGTCTCGTCGCCCAGCGCCGTCAGCAGCGACTCGTCGCCGATGTTTCCGCCGAACAGCGGGAAGAGCTGGGTCGCGACATAGGCCGTGTAGAAAAAGGCCGAGGCCGAAGGGTCGTCGGCGTTGGCCAGCGGCTGGCCCGCCTCGCGCCACAGCGCCGGGATGATGAGCCTGAACACCGCATAGTTGACGTTCTTGTAGTCGTCCGGGGCGGTGTCGGGGTCGGTGGGATTGGCGCCTGCCGCAAGCGCGGCGAACACGCCCTGGTCGGTCAGGGTCTGCGAAAAGTTGCTGTTGGTGCTGACAAGACCGCTGTGGTGCGTGAACAGATGGCGGAAGGTCAGCTCGTCGACCCGGCTGCCGTAGGGCTGGCCGCGCGGCAGCCAGGGCAGGATCAGATCGAAGCGGCTGAGGCCGAGCGCCTGCATCAGACGCAGCGTCGCCAGCGCCGTGACGTGCTTGGATACGCTGGCGACGTTGACGCGGGTGTCGATGGTGAAGTCGCGGCCGCCGACCAGGATGCCGCTGCTGTCCATGTCGTTGTTGTCGATGGCGCGACCGCCGGCACCGTCGGCTGCGGCCTCGCCGTTGCGATTGATCACAAAGGCCCAGCCCTTGGCGTTGTCGTCCAACGCACTGCGCAGGTTCTGGGCCATCCGCTCCAGGCTGAAGGTCGGGCCGCCCGAGGTGAGCGGCAGACGCGGCGCGATGCCCGTGCCGCTGGTGCGGCGTCGCGTGTTGCCGAGCAGCGAGTTGGGTTCCACGTCCTGGACGTCGACCTCGTCGGTCAACCCGTCCAGCGAAAAGCGGCAGAGCGGCACCTGCTTTAGCAGCTCGTCGATCCCAGGCGTCACGGGATAGCGGTTCTGCGGGAAGTTCGGGTCGAAGGGCTTGCCGCCGCCGACGGGCGATTTCCGGGTCATCGGTCTCTCCTTCCGGCCATGCACCGTCCCATTTCAGGACTGCCCTTAGGTCATGTTTGGACCGGCCCAGTTCAAGGCGTTCACTCGATACGTCTCAACCCTAGGTTGAAGTGCGTGCGCCGTGCCGCCCCTTGACGATGCGGTGCGATCGGTCCGGCGGCGTTGTAAGACGTTGCGGAAACAGCGATGCTCGCCGGACAGAAAGGGCGTGGAGCGCGCGATGGTCGACGGGGTCGTGGTTATTGGTTGAGGTACGCTGGATCGCCATTCTGGACAGCGCCGGTCAGCCGCTGAACCGGACAACGGCCACGCACAAGCAGCACGCCCGCAGCCTGTTCACCCACATCCTTGGCCTGCGGACGGACCGGCTGAGGGTGTCGTTCGAGCTGGCGCCCGGCAGCGCCGCGCCCGAGCGGCTATCGATCCAGGGCCTGGTGCGCGGTGCGGGGACCCAGGGCGCCGAGAAACCGCGGCTGCGGTTTCGAGCACGCGCCACCAAGACGGGCGACACGCCGGCGCGATATGCCGTCGACGCGCGGCTGCACAACATCAACGGGCTGATGGCGCGCGACCGCCAGCGCGAGTTCTGCACCATCGTGCGCGAGCACGGCACCAGCGCCGACCTCTTCGCCCGCCAGTTAGGCTCGTGGCACAATCGCGGGCAGGCGGTGCAGCCCGACCGCGGCAAGGACGCCGTCACGGGCGATGCCGCGCGCGAGATCCCCGATGCCCACGCGTTAATGGTCGCGGGCGGTGTCGAGGTGATGGAGGTCTGGGCGGCCGACGAAGACGGCGCCGATCCCAGCCCGCTCAAGACCTGGGCCTTTGTGCGCAGCCCGGCGGATGTGGTGTTCTACTCGGGCCACGGCGGTTGGTGGAACGGCGCGCTGCTGCGCGGCACGGTGTTCGGCCACACCTACGACGACTGGCTGACGCCCGAGACGCTGTTGGTGGAGTGGCAGGCCGACCGGGGCAAGCTGATCGGCGCGGGCGACATCGAGCTGTTGGTGATCAACGGGTGCAGCGTGCTGCTCTGGAACCTCGACCCTTCGACCAGTCTCTACAGCGTCAGGCGCAAGAGCCACGGCAAGGTCTGGGCGGGCCTGCTCAAAAGCAAGGGCGGCCCGCTCTCGGCGATCTGCGGCTATCGCCACACGGCGCCGATCGACCAGCCGTTCGGCAACAAGGTGGCCGAGCGGTTCGCCGCGCGTTTGCAGAAGGGTCTCACGTCGTCGCAGTACGCCAGCGCGTGGATGGACGTGAACCGGCCCAACCCCGCGACCTGGACCGCCTGCGCGTGGGACACCACGGGCTATCGCTACATCAACATGCCCGGGCTCAACAGTTTCGACGCCAAGCACGCGGTCGGCGCCGTGATTGGCCCCATCCCGCTGAACTGACCGTCGCCCGAGGTGGGGTCACCCGGCGGCGTCACTCGGTCGCGTCACCCGGGAGGTCATTCGGTCGCGTCACTCCGGGGGGCCATGGGGTGGCGTCACGCGATGGCGTCACGCGTGCGGTTACTCGGGCGGTTACTCGGTGGGCGTCACTCGGCGGGGTCGGGCACGATCTCCAGGCTGAGCGGGCCGGTGAAGAAGTCGGTCGGCAGCCGGCGGGCGGTGTCGTCGATGTCGAACCCGTCGATCAGCAGCGTGGCCTGGCCGGGGTGGCGCCCGGCCTCGCCCCCGGGGCGCAGGAGATCGGCGGGCTCGGCGGGCAGCCGGGCGGCGGCGCCGGCCATATCGCCGTTGCCCGTGCCCTGGGCGCCCACCACGATCACCAGGTGATCGGCGCCGAAGCTCAGGTAGAGCCGGCGCTCGCCCCCCGCGGCCTCGACGTCCAACCCTGCGTAGCCCAGCACGACGGTATCCTCGGCGCGCACGGCGGGATCGCTGGCGGCGACCTGGCGCCAGCTCTCCATCTCGATCACCGCGTTCGCCTGCTCGCGGATCGCGACCGTGACGGGGCGGTCTGCCTGGCTGAACACGACGGCGCCGTCGACCGGGGTGACGGCCACCCCCGGCGGGATCGGCAGCGTCAACAGCACGGCGGCAGCGAGCGACAGCATGGCATTCCCCCTGGCGCCCTAGGCCTTGGCTGTGGCGGCGCCGCGCGACCCGGGATGGAGAGCGCCGCGCTTGCCGTCAAGCGCTGCGGTGCCGGGCGGGGCCACCGTGCCCGGGCCCACGGGGCGCTCCACGGGGCGCTCCACTGGGCGCTCTACTGGGCACTCCTCGGGGCGCTGGACCGCGGCGACCGGGCCTCGATGGGACCTGCCGTCAGCAGAGCGAGGGCCCCGATGACCACCGCCGCAATTGCCGCGGCCGTCACCGCTGTTTTCCGACAAGGCGGGGACGGCGAGGCCGGCGACCGGTTCTGGATTTTGGGTCTGGTGAGAGCCGAGACTGCGGAACGGCCGCGGGCGCATCGGCAGCGCGCCGAGGCGATCCGCGACCAGCACGCCCCGTGGCAGAGCCTCGTCACCCTGCGCGGCGTCGACGGTGTCGGGCCCTGCGTGCACGGCGACCGGTTCGCGCGGCGCACCACGGCTGGGCTGGAGCGACCGCGCACACCGATGACCATGCACCGAGTCGCGCTCGACACCGTGACCAACGGCAAGCTCGGCCAAGCGCGCTTTTCCCGTTGCCAGGGCCCGGGACCGGCAGCGCGCGCCGCCGTCGCGCCCGTCAGGGGCGGCAGAAGCCGACGTGGGCGGTCAGCCCGCGGCGCAGCGCTTCGGCCTGGCGGCGCACCATATCGTCGGGCAGGTCGTTTCGGGCCTGTTCGGCCGCCAGCGCCTGGTCCCATGCCCGCTCGCGCGGCACGCCGTTGTGGCGCACCGCCATGCCGGCATCCCAGCCGATGCGCTGCAGCAGCGCATATTCGTCCTGCCCGATCTCCGCGGCCAGCCCGCCGGCGGCACAACTGCACATGACCGGCGTGGCGATCATGTAGATGCCGCACAGCCGTTCGACCCCGTCGCGCGGAATGACATCGGCCGTTGCCGGGCCAGCCCGGGCCAGCACGGCCAGGGTAAGCACCGCTGGGGTAAGCACCGCTGGGGCCAGCACGCATGGGGCCAACACGGATCGGGCCAGCGCACGCCACCGGCCAAGGTTCAAAGCGCCTGTCATCGCGAGAAATGATCGTAGAAAAACGACAGCGCCGCTACCGTGAAGATGATCGACCAGTACTTGACCGGGATGAAGAACAGCGTCTGGGCGGCGCCCTGACCGTTGCGCTCCAACAGGCGCCAGAACAGAAAATTGACGACGGCCGCACCGAGCAGGCAAAACGCGACGGTCAGATCGCGCCGCGGCAGAAAATCTCGGCTGCCGTCGAATTCGGCGCCCACATAGATACAACACAACAGAATGATGACCGTCACGAACCCGTGGCGCTGCCAGATCAGCATGGTCGCTCTCCGATAACGAGCCGGAGAGCCCAGCCTACGTCACCGATGGTGCCATCGTCAGCCGCCGACACTGCGCCATCGTCCGCCGGCAGCCGGGCAGTGCCGCGCCGCTAGCCCTTGCAGCGCTTGGCGCGGCCGCGGGCGCCCTTGCCGCTGGTCCCGGCACGCCCGGCGGTCGAGATCCGCTGCCATGCCCACGCGGCGTAGGAACGGGTCGTCGTCCTCCTCGACCTCGGCCGCCGGTGCGCGGGCTGCACAGGTGCACTGGATGGGCGCGCCGATCATCGCGATGCCGCCGCGCACCCGCTCGACCCCGTCGCGGGAGGATGGCGGCGGGCGCGTCAGCGCGCCGGACAGGACGGCCGCGTCGAGCGGCCACCGCAGAGCGTGGTGGAACAGCCCGGCCGCGGGGCGACCCCGCGCCGTCACGCGACCATTATGTCAACACGCCCGCGAGCGCCACGCCGCTGGCGGCGAGGTACAGGAGCGACCAGAAGCGGATGGGGATGAAGAACAGGGTCTGCGCCTCGCCCATCCCGTTTATCTTGAGCCCGATCCAGAAGGCGTAATTCAGACCGGCTGCCAAGGCGAAAGCGCTCGCGCCTTCGGCGAGATCCTGGTCATAGCCGCCGTAGTCGATATCCAGCAGGTAGACGATCCCGAACGACAGGAACGCGATGAGCAGGGTTAAAATGCCCTGACGCTGATAAATGACCATCGGAAATCACTCGCTGACAAAGGTTAATTGACAGCGTTGGTACCTAGGGGCGGTGTCAGGCGCCGTAAAGAGTGCCCGACCGGATTTCGCATCGTTACCCCTTGCGCCGCTTGGCCTTGCCGCGGGCGCCCTTGCCGCTGGTCCCGGCACGCCCGGCGGTTGAGCGGCCCTTGGCGGCCTCGGCCTCGGCCACCTTGCGCTCCAGCGTCGACTGGCGGGCGAGGGGGTCGTCGGCGACGGCCAGCTCCATCGTCTCCAGCCGGCGAAGCTCGTCGCGCAGGCGCGCGGCCTCCTCGAACTCCAGATTCTCGGCCGCCTTCTGCATGTCCTTGCGGATGCCGTCCATCACCGACTGCAGGTTCGAGCCGGTCTTGCCCTCGGCCTCGCGCCCGATCTTGGCGGTGATCCGCGCCTCGTCGGCCGTGCCCTGGTAAAGGCCCTGCAGGATGTCCTCGACGTTCTTCTTCACGGTCTGCGGGGTGATGCCGTGGTCGTCGTTGTAGGCGACCTGCTTCTCGCGCCGGCGGTTGGTCTCGGCGATGGCGCGCTCCATCGAGCCGGTCATCTTGTCGGCGTACATGATCACCTTGCCGTCGGCGTTGCGCGCGGCGCGGCCGATGGTCTGGAT
>JBCCMW010000227.1:0-6865 GCA_039026175.1 Pseudomonadota bacterium | reverse complement strand
CCCGGCCCCGCGGCGCCAGGGTACAGAGCCGCGCAACCGAGGCGCCGAGATCGCGAAAGTTGCCCGGCCACGCGGTCCCCGGGTCCTGGGCAAAGGCCAGATAGCGCGCCTGGGCATCGGCGTTGAAGCCGACGCGCGCGCCCAGCCGCCGCTCGGCCTGGGCCAGCTCGTAGGCGAGGTTGGGCTCGATATCCTCGCGCCGTTCGGCGAGCGACGGCAGGCGGAAGGTCCAGTGGTTGAGCCTGGCATAGAGGTCGGCGCGGAACCGTCCGGCGGCGACCAGTTGGCCGAGGTCGCGGTTGGCGCCGGCGATCAGCTGGAAGCGGCTCTCGACCTCGCTGTCGCCGCCGACGGGGCGGAAGCGCCCGCCTTCGACCGCGTGCAGGATCATGGCCTGCTCCTCGGGCCCCAGCGCGTCGATCTCGTCCAGGAACAGCACGCCGCCCTCGGCCTCGCGCAGCAGCCCCCGGCGTTCGGCCCGGCCGGTCTGGCGCCGTTCGCCGAACAGCGCCGCCATGCCGCCCTCGCCCCGGATGGTGCCGCAGTTGATGTGCACCAGGCGGCCGCGGATGCGCCGGCGCTGGACCTTGAGGTCGACGATCCGGCGCGCGAGCTCGGTCTTGCCGGTGCCGGTAGCGCCCAGCAGCAGGATCGGCGCGTCGGTGGCGACGGCCACCCGCTCGATCCGTTCGATCAGGTCATTGAAGGCGGGGTTGCGCGTTTCGATCCCGGCCTTGAGGAACGTGGCGCTTTCGGCCGCGGCGGTGTCGAACCGGCTCTGCAGCGCGTCGTAGCGGCGGAGGTCCAGGTCGATGATGTCGAGCGAGCCCTCGGCCGGCCCCTCGCCCCGCGGCGGGCCGGTCTGCAGCAGCAGGGCCGGGACGTGGCGCGCCTCGGTCAGCAGGAACCAGCAGATCTGGGCGACGTGGGTGCCGGTGGTCAGATGCACGTGGTAGCGCTCGCGCTCCTCGTCGAAGCCGTAGGCTGCGGCAAAGTCGTAGAGCGCGCCGTAGACCTCCTCGAAGTCCCAAGGGTCGGTCAGGTCGAGGCGCTGCAACAGCACCTCGGTCGCGGGCGATGCGGTGCGGATGTCCCGCTGCACCGTCCGGGCCAGGTCGACGAAGCGCTGGTCGTAAAGCAGTTCCAGCCGGGCCACCGCAAAGCCCTGGTGCGCGCATAGCTGCACCGACGGGCGCCATTTGCGCCGCCGCCCCGCGTCGAGCTGGGTGCCGAGAAAGCCGATAACGACGTTATCCATGTGGGCGCTATCCGGAGCGATAAATCCGTATTCCTAGCCATCGTATTGCGGGGTAGAGCTTTTGGCGAGAGTGCGTTTTTATGTCTATTTTCAGTATGATAGGAAAATCGCACATTCCGATACCGGCGGCACGATGCCCCGGGCATCTTCGTCCCTGTCAACAGCCAGTCGGCAGCCTAGGGAGGACGGACATGGCCCTGAAATCGCTTTTCGCCTCGATGCGCGGCCGGCATCTGCCGGCGGCCACGGCGGCCAACCGCGAGGGCGCCCCGGCCTATGCCTATGGCGACCGCCACGCGCTGGCGCAGCTGGCCGTGACCGGGACCTTCGGCACGGTGTTCTACCAGACGCCCGAGGCCCAGCTGGCCGAGACGGTCTTGCTGGCCGAACGGGTGGACCCGGCCTTCCTGGCCCGCACCGCCGTCTATGCGCGGCAGAAGGGGCAGATGAAGGACATGCCGGCCGTGCTGCTCGCCGTCCTGGCGCGCACCGACCCGGTGCTGTTTCGCCAGGTGTTCGGCCGCGTCGTGGACAACGGCAAGATGCTGCGGACTTTTGTGCAGGTCATGCGGTCGGGCCAGACGGGGCGCAAGTCGCTGGGCACGCGGCCCAAGGCGATGGTCGCGGGCTGGCTGAACGGCGCGCCGGACTATGCGCTGCTGCAGGCGGCGATCGGCAACGATCCGTCGCTGGCGGACGTGCTGCGCATGGTCCACCCCAAGCCGGCCACGGCCGAGCGCGGGGCGCTGTTCGCCTGGGCCGTGGGCAAGCCGTGCGACGTCGCGCTGCTGCCCCCCGCGCTGCGCGACTGGCTGGCGTTCAAGGAAACCGGCCAGGGCTCGGTGCCGGATGTGCCGTTCCAGATGCTGACGCAGTTGCCGCTGAACGCGGAACAGTGGACCGAGATCGCGCTGCGCGGGTCCTGGCAGATGGTGCGCCAGAACCTGAACGCGTTCCTGCGCCACGGCGTGTTCGACCGCGCCGAGGCGGTGGAGGCGGTGGCGGCCAAGCTGCGCGACCCGCGGCTGATCGCGAAGGCCCGTGCCTTCCCGTACCAGCTGATGGTCGCGGCCCGCTCGGTCTCGGCCGCCATGCCGCAGCCGATCGTGGCGGCGCTGAACGCCGCGATGGAGCAGGCGGTGGCCAACGTGCCGCGGGTGCGCGGGACGGTGGCGGTGTGCCCGGACGTGTCGGGCTCGATGCAGTCGCCCGTGACGGGCTGGCGCCGCGGCGCCACCTCGACCGTGCGCTTCGTCGACGTCGCGGCGCTGGTGGCGGCGGCGGTGCTGCGGCAGAACCCGCAGGCCGAGGTGCTGCCGTTCGACACCAGGGTCCGCTCGGCCCGGCTGCGCCCGCGCGAGGGTGTGGCGCGCAACGCCGAGCGGCTGGCGCTGAACGGTGGTGGGACGGCGTGTTCGGCCCCGCTGGAGCACCTGGAGCGCCGCGGCCAGGCGCCCGACCTGGTGGTGCTGGTGTCGGACAACCAGTCGTGGGTCGATGCGCGGCCCGGCACGTGGCGCGGCGGGACCGCCGTGCTGCGGGCTTGGGAGCGGCTGCGCCAGCGCAACCCCAAGGCGCGGCTGGTGTGCATCGACATCGCGCCCTACGGCACGACACAGGCCGTCGAGCGAGCGGACATCGTGAACGTCGGCGGCTTCTCGGACGCCGTGTTCACCATGCTGGCCGATGTCGCCGCGGGCCGCACGGGCCCCGACTACTGGGTCGCCCAGATCGAGGCGACCGCGCTTTGAGCACCGCGGGCGGGGGTGCGTCCCCGCCCGCCCCACGCAAACCGACAGAGGAGGACAGATCGATCGTCCCGAACGGGCCCGGCGCATGCTGAAGGAACACCATCGCACCCACGAGCGAGGCCCTGCGGGGTTAGACACCCCGTTTTGCGGTCGCCCCCAGGCACGTGCGGGGGTCTCGCGGTTTCTTCACCCTGGTCGCCGGGGCCCGATTGCGACGACGATCCACAGGTCCGGCCGGTCCGGCGAATGCAGACGGAACTACATCGCCTCAACAGCGCCAGGTCGCGGGTTCGATCCCCGCCGCTGCCACCATCTCCCGGCAGCGTAGCTCAGTGGTAGAGCAGGACTGTTTCGTCAAACCTTCGTCGCCGGAGCCGGCCGGCCGCCCACTGGAACCCTGGCGAATGCCGGTGGGACTACATGGCTGTCACCCAAAGAGAGGTCTCACCACCCATCGTCGCCCCACCCATCGTTACCGGGCCCCGCAGGCGGGTCCAACCAGCACGCCCTGCGCCGGAACACCGGCCGCGGGGTGTGCAACCGACCCACGCCGTGCACGCGCTGGCCGGGGGAATGCAGCCGGGGACTACATTGAACCATGAGGTCTCCGGCGCCCCCTCGTCCCCCGGACCCCCGCGGCCGACGTTAATGACCGCCCCGCGCCCCAGACGGCGCGGGGCGGGGGGGGGGAAGGTCCCATGCAGGCCGCCAAGGCGCTGACCAACCGGATGGCGCATGAGCCGCTGCGCGCCTCGCCCACCGATCGGCTGGCCACGCTTTGGCGCAGCCGGTGCGAGCATGCGTTGCCGGTGCCTGCCGGCGCGCGCCTGCCGTTCCAGCCGCGAGGACCCGTGTTCCGTCTGGCGTGAGGCGCTCGCCGACAGCGCCTTGCAACCGTTGCCGGGCATGTCGCGGGCGCCCGCTACTGGGGCACAGGGCACTCGGCTTTCGGTTTGGCCGCGGCGCCGGTGCCACCCAGGCCGCCGTCGGGCTGGGGCGCTGCCACCCCGTCGCCGCCCGCTGCGGGCGGGCAGTCCGGACCCGGCAAAATGGGCGCGGGCGACTGTTCGATATGGCTCGCGCAGGCTCCGAGCAGCAGCGCCACGGTCAGCAGCGCCCAGCACGCCACCCGAGGCGGAGGTGGCATCGCCCTGCTGCCGCTCTCACACACCGAAGTTCCGCGCCCGCCCATAAATGGGCATTTAGCTCATTTTAGAGGACAGGCCAAGCAGGCCGGCTCACGGCTCGCGCGGCGCCTCCTCCATACCGAGGTGCAACGCCGTGCCGGTGTAGGGGTGCGCGCGCGCCACCTCCTCGTTGAGCTCGACCCCTAGCCCAGGTTGATCGGGCGGGATCACGTAGCCGTCCTCCCAGCGCATCTTGGTGTTGAGCAGCGCGGCGTGGAACCCTCCCCAGCGCTCGATGCTCTCCAGGATCAGGAAGTTTGGGGTGCAGGTCGCAAGCTGCACGTTGGCGGCACCCTCGATCGGGCCGGCATAGAGATGCGGCGCCATCTGCGCATAGTGCGCTTCGGCCATCGCAGCGATCTTTTTGGCCTCCAATATCCCGCCGACCCGGCCAAGCGCGGGTTGCAGGATCGACGCGGCGCCGAGCGCCAGCACGCGGGCGAACTCGTACTTGGTCACCAGCCGTTCGCCCGTCGAGATCGGCACGCAAGTCGAGCGCGCGACCTCGGCCATCTGCTCGGGCATCTCGGGGGGTACGGGCTCTTCGAACCACAGCGGCTCGAAGGGCTCCAGCCGGCGAGCCAGACGCTTGGCGCCAGCGGTCGAGAACTGGCCATGGGTGCCGAACAGCAGGTCGGCGCGGGTTCCCACGGCCTCGCGCAGGCGGCGGCAGAACAGCGTCGAACGCTCCAGCGCCTCGAGATCGGGCTGGCGACCGTCGTAAACGGTGTAGGGCCCTGCCGGGTCGAACTTGAGCGCGGTGAAGCCCTGGGCGACATAGGCCACCGCCCGCTCGGCCGCGCGGTCGGGGTCTTCGTACACCGCCTTGGCGTCGGGCGAGGTGTAGACGTCCCAGTCGGCGCGCCCCTCGGGCCCCGGCTCGGGATAGAGATAGGTATAGCTGCGCACCCTGTCGCGGCAGCGCCCGCCCAGCAGGTCGTAGATCGGCCGATCGGCCGCTTTGCCCACGATGTCCCAGCACGCGATCTCCAGCCCCGAGAGCACGCCGACCAGCGACGCATCCGGCCGCAGCGTGTAGCCCGAGCCGTAGGTCGCGCGCCACAGATGCTCGATCCGGTGGGGATCCTGGTCCAGGAAGTGCCGCTCGAACACGTCGCGCACCATATCGGCGACCACCTGGGGGCCGAAGGTGGCGGCATAGACCTCGCCATAGCCGCGGATGCCGCAGGCGGTCAGCAACTTGACGAAGATGAAGTAGTTGCCGCCCATCCGGGGCGGCGGGTTGCCGACGACGAAAACCTCGCAATCGGCGAGCTTCATGCCGCGACCCCGTCAGCGCGCGGTGTCCAGACACCGGCAACCGCCAGGGCGGCGGCCACGGTCAACGGCGCCGGGAATGCCCGGCAAACGGCTGCGCGCATCTCGGTACTCTCCTGCCCCATGCGCCTGTGCCCGGCGCTCTCGATTACGACCGCAGTGAGTTTGGTCCGTCCCATCGATGCAAGCGGCGAAACGACACCGCGTGCCAAGGGCACGACAACGGCGCCTGTCGGAGAAACGGTCCTAGGGGTTGCGACCGGGCCGGCGGGGCGCCGTTGGATCAGCCGCCGAACACCACCGCTTCGGGAACGTTGTAGCGCTCGTCCCCGACGCGGATGCGATAGCTGTCGGCGCCCTTGCTGGCGCTGATCGCCTTGTCGCCGTCGGCTTCGCTGAGATCGGCACCGATAGCGCGGCCAAAGCGGAAAAACAGCGCGCGCGGCGGACCGTCGGGCTGGTTGACGACGACTGTTGCGTCGCCGCCGCCGCTGCGGGCGACGCCGAAGGCGCAGTCGACCATCGGCGCGCCAGCGGCCGAGGAGCACGACAGCACGCCACGCGCATCGAACTCGCCGCGCCCGGCCCGTTCGGCCGAGGTATCGGCGCCGGTCGCCCGCCGGCCGTCGGGGCCCACGGCATGGGCCAGAAAGTCGGCGGCGACATAGCCGCGCGCGCCGCCGTCGATCGGCTGCACGTCGCACCAGATGCGGCCGTCGACCGTGTCGCAGCCCAGGTTGTCGAGCACCGTGTTCGGGGCCAGCCGCTCTAGGATCGCGCCGTCGGTCGAGGGCAGGGCCCGGAGGTTCAGCACGCTGGACACGCCGGTGACGGCCCAATAGCGCGGTCCGCCGTCCGAGGGCGCCGCTGCCGGCCCCTGCGCCGCGGCCACCGAGGGTCCGCTCGCCGCGAGCGCGCCCACGGCAATCCCAAACAGCTTCGCAATCGGCCTGGTCGCACTGTCAGGCATGGCCGCTCCCCGTCCCACTCGTCCCCCGTTGAACCGGTATTCCGCCGATTTCAGGGCAGCACGATGGAACCATCATGGAACGCTGCCAAGCGTCGAGACGCGTTTTTCGTCGCTTTGCCCGCCGGCCGTCGCCCTTCTGCGCCACGTCCCGCGCCTTTGCCGATCCCGCCTGTCCGCGCACACCCACCGCCACGCCGGCCGTGTAGGCCTCTGGACGTCGCGGTGCGCCCCTTTTTTCGGCTGCGCGTGCGCGCGGCCGACGCTCCCGGCGGGCGGCGGCCCCAAGAGCGAAAGCGTTCGCGGCGGGGCCGGCGGAGGCTTTGCAAGGAGTGGTGGTTGCGGGGGCAGGATTTGAACCTGCGACCTTCAGGTTATGAGCCTGACGAGCTACCGGGCTGCTCCACCCCGCGGGGTGTGTTTG
>JBCCMW010000226.1:0-6874 GCA_039026175.1 Pseudomonadota bacterium | reverse complement strand
CGCGACGCTCAGCGCCCCGGCCAGTCGCCGTGCGATGCCCGCACGCGCGCGCCGTGGCCGCGTCGTCGGCTGCAACGGTTGCGATGTCATGGCCCCCTCCAGAACGCCCCATCGGTGGTGGGAGCATCGCACGACCGGCGGCATCGCGACAGGCTGCGGTGGCCGACAAGCCAGTGCGTCGAGCGCCATGGGGCCCATGGCCGCGTTCAGTCCTCGTTACTGCGGTTGGCGATGGCGTCCTGCAGCGGCGCGATGAAGGCCTCGTCCGGCGCGGCCGCCAGCTTGAGCGCCTTGGTCCTGCGACTGACGCCGAGCTGGCCCGTGGTTACCCGCACCGGACCCTTGTCGCTGCGGGCCGAGAGCTGGACCCGCGAGAGCGCGTCCGGCGGCAGATCCAGCAGGTCGCCGGGCGCGAGCGCGCTGAGCTGGCCCACGCTCAGCCGCCCCAGCCCGATGGTCGCACTGAGCGCGATCCGCGTGGTCAGCACCTGGTTCAGCATATGCTCGGCCCACAGGCCGCGGTTGCTGTCGCCCGCGGTCTGGGCCGAGATCAGGTCGCGCTTCAGCGGCTCCAGCGTCGAGACCGGCAGCACGAAGTCGAGCCCCGCGCCGCGCTTGTCGTCGGCCAGGTGGTAATTCAGCTTGATCACGAAGATCTCGGAGTTGTCCGGCGCGATCCGCACCATGCCGGGCAGCTGTTCGAACCGCGAGCGCTTGCCCACACCGATGGCCGAGCGACCGCAGAGCTCGACGATCGCCTCGTCGAAGCAGCGCGCGACCAGATCGACGAAGCGGCCATAGATGGCGAGGTCGATCGCGGTCAGCGAGCGGGTAAAGTTCGTCTCCTCAAAGCTGCCGTCGCCGCCGAGGTAGATGTCCAGCACCTTGCCCAACAGCCGCGGGTGCGCCTTGATCAGGCCCGCGCCGTTGCGCTCGCTGTAGCTCAGCAGAAAGATCGCCGACGGGGCGTGCAGGGCGCGCAGATAGTCGCCGTGGCGCAGCACCTCGTAGCCGAAGACGGTGACATCGGTGCCGGGCCGAAGCTCCGCCCGCGTGCGGGTGGCGGCAATCGACGAGAAAGCGTGGCAGAGCGGGTCCATCGAAGGGAACCCGGCAAGCCGCATCTTCGGCCCGCGCAGCTTGCGCGCCAGCACCCCGCCCTGCATGGCCGTCCTCCCTGCCTTCAGCGGACCGATCCCGGCACCCCGCCGGCACCCGCCACGCCCCAACCATCGCGCAGGGGCCTTGCCAGCGGGTGAACGCGCCGCCGTGCGCGGCGGGGTCAGTGCCCACCGGCAATCGGCGCGCGCCATAACCCGCAAGTAACGACCTGGCGCTAGACCCAGGCCATGGCAGGCGACAAACCCATCGTCATCGTCAAAAAGAAGGGCGGCCACGGTGACCACGGTCACCACGGGGGCGCCTGGAAGGTGGCGTACGCCGACTTCGTGACCGCGATGATGGCCTTCTTCCTGTTGCTGTGGCTGCTGAACGCCACCAGCGAGGACAAGCTTGCGGGCCTGGCCGACTATTTCGACCCGACAATCCCCATCACCTCGGTCTCGGGCGGCGGTACGGGCCTGCTCCAGGGCGACGAACGCCGCGCGGTGGCCGAACGGGCGGGCATGACGCAAATCGCCGGCGGCGCGCGCGAGCGTCAGCACGAGGAGGGGCGGGACGAGGCCGACGGCAAGGCCGAGGGCGACACCGATACGGCGGGCGAGGGTGAGGGACGCGGCGCCCCGGCGGCGGCGGGCGAGACCGCGGGCGAGGCGGATGCCGTCGGTGGCCGTGCCGGCGACGGCACCGAGGCCGGGGATGGGCTAGTCGGGGAAGCGGCCGATCAGATCGTCGAGCGAATCGATGCCGTGGGCGACAGTCATCTCGCCGTGCGCGTGGTCGCCGACGGGCTGGTGATCGAGCTCGTCGATCTGGTGGACGAGCCGCTCTTCGCCTCGGGTTCGGCGACGCCCGAGCCGGTGCTGGGCGTGCTCGCCGGGATCGTCGCCTCGGCGATTGCCGACACCGTGAACCCCATTGCCGTCATCGGCCACACCGACGCGGCACCGTTCCGCGGCAGCGGTGCCTATTCGAACTGGGAATTGTCGGCCGACCGGGCCAACGCCGCGCGCCGTCTGCTGATCGCCGCGGGGCTCGATGGCGCACGGTTCGTCGCCGTAGAGGGCCGCGCGGCGACCGAGCCCAGGACGGCCGATCCCCTGGCTGCCGAGAACCGGCGCATCGCGGTGAAGCTTTTAACCACGTCCCGTTAGCCGACGTTAGGCCGTTGGGGGGTAGACCGTCGACACGGGGGCCGGAGACGCCGGCGTGATCAGGAGATGCCAGAATGACCCTCTCGTCATCGCTCAGCGCCGGTGTGGCCGGGCTACAGGCCAACGCCACGCGCCTAGCCGTGATCTCCGACAACATCGCCAACAGCTCCACGCCCGGCTATCGCCGCGCCGATGTCGATTTCAGCGCGCTGGTGATCCCGGGCAGCGAGAACACCTACAGCGCCGGCGGCGTCACCGCCCGCAGCTTCCGCGAGGTGGCCGCCAGCGGCACCCTGGTGGCGTCCAGCAATGCGACCGACCTCGCCATCTCGGGCCAGGGCTTCCTGCCAGTGACCGACGTCAGCGCGGTCGACGAACCGGCGGCAAGCCGGCCGTTCAAGCTGGTGCCCACCGGCGGCTTCCAGCGCAACGCCGACGGCTATCTGACCACACGCTCGGACCTCGCCCTGATGGGCTGGCCCACCAATGGCGACGGCACTCTGTCGACCACGGTCATCCGCGACAGTGGTGCCGATCTGCAGCCGATCCGCGTAACCCCGTTCCTCACCAACACCGAGCCGACGACCGCCGGCGATCTGGTGGTGAACGTGCCGGCCAACGACACCACCGCGGGCAGCGCCGGCGCGCCCTACACGACCGTGATCGAATACTTCGACGGTGTCGGCGCCAGCCAGCAGTTGAGCGCGGTGTTCACGCCCACGGTGCCGGCCACCGGCCGCTCGGACACCTGGACGCTGGAGTTCTTCGACAGCGCCGGCGACCCGACCGTGTCGATCGCGACCATCGGGCTTCAGTTCGACAGCTCGCGCACCGGTCAGGGCACACTCGCCACCGTCACACCGGGCGCCGGCACCACCTACAACGCCGCCACCGGGCGAGCCGTGATCAACGTCGACGGCGGGCCGATCGACTTTTTCATCGGCGGCCCGGGCATTCCCGGCGGCCTCACCCAGATCCAGTCCGGCTTCGCCCCGGTCGCCGTCAGCGTGAACGGCGCACCGGCCGGCCGGCTGGCCTCGCTCGAGGTCGACAGCGATGGCTTCCTGCGCGGCGTCTACGACAGCGGCACCTCGATCTCGCTGTTCCGCATCCCCGTGGTCGACGTGCCCAACGCCCAGGCGCTGAAGGCGGAGGACGGTCAGGCGTTCTCGCTGACGCCGGAGGCGGGTCGCCCGTTCCTGTACGACGCCAACACGGGCCCCGCCGGCGCTGTAGAGGGTTTTGCCCTGCAGGAGAGCACCGTCGATGTGGCGCGCGAACTCACGGGCCTGATCCAGACGCAGCGCGCCTACTCCTCCAACGCCACCGTGGTGCAGACGGTCGACGAAATGTTGCAGGAAACCACCAACCTCAAGCGGTAACGGCACTGCAGACGCCTACGCGCGCGCCATACCGACCGGGTCGGCGCGGCACGCGCGGGCCCCGGAGCGACAGAGCTAAAGGCAGAGGGAGAAGGCAGCGGTGAGCATTTCGGGCGCCCTCTCCAATGCCGTCAGCGGCCTCACGGTCACGGCGCGCCGTCTGGCGGTGACATCGGACAACATCGCCAACGCACTGACCGAAGGCTACGCGGTGCGCGACGTGGCGCTGGAGGCGCGCAACCGCAGCGGCGGCGTGCGCCTCGACGCCGTGTTGCGCGCCCAGGACCCGGTCCTGACCGCCCAGCGACGCGAGGCGGACGCTGACGCGAATGCCGCTAGCACCACCGCCACCCTTGCGGCCGAGTTAAACGACGCCATCGGTGCCTTTGGCGAGGGCGATAGGCTCTCCGCAGCGGCCGAAGCGTTCGACAGTGCCCTGCGCCGCCTCGCCGACCGGCCGAACGACGCCATTCTGCAGAGCCAGGCGCTGCAGGGCGCACGAGACCTTGCCACCGCCTTCAACGATGCCTCCAGCGGGGTCCAGGATGTCCGCTCCGAGGCGGACCGGCGCATCGCCTCGCTGGTGGACGGTGTCAACGCCGACGCCGAGGCTCTGGCCCGCGTCAACCGCCGCATCGTGGCCCTGCCAGCGGACGATCGCGCCCGCGCCCTGCTGATCGACGAGCAGGAGCGTCTCACCGACCGCATCAACGCCGCCCTCCCCATCGCCGCCGAGCGCGAAGCCGACGGCCGCCTCACCCTGCGCACGCGCGAGGGGTTGCTCCTGGTCGGCCGCGGCGAGCCGCAGGCCCTGGGCTTCACCCGCGCCACCGCGGTCGGCCCGCAAACCACGCTCCAGGATGGCGGCGTCTCGGGCCTCACACTCGGCGGACGTGACATCACGCCGGACGGTCCGTCGGCGCAAGCCGTGTCGGCGGGCGCGATCGCCGCCCTGTTCGTCGTCCGGGACGAGACGGCAGTCGCGCTAAACGCCGATCTGGACGGCGCCGCGCTCGATCTGGTCCAGCGGTTTCAAGATCCGGGCCTGGATGCCACGGTCACAGCGCCGCTCGCCGGTCTGTTCTCGGATGCCGGCAACCGGCCGACCGCCCCACCCGACGCGGGCCTTGCCGGCCGCCTTGCCCTGCCTGCGATCCTGGACGACCCGACCGCCGGTTGGCGTCTCCGCGATGGGCTCTACGCCGCAGCCCAGGGTCCGACCGGCGCCGACGGTCTGCTGCGCGACCAGATCGCGGCACTGGCTGCCCGTCGCGATGCGGCCGACGTGGCCGCAGCCCCCGGCCCAGCCAGCCTCGCCGAACGGCTCGCCGCCATCGCCGAGAGCGGCGACCGCCTGCGCCTGGCCGCCGACGCATCGGCCAGCGAGGCGAACGCCCGCCGCGCGACCCTGGCCGAGACCGAGGGTGAGGCCCTCGCCGTCGACCAGGATGCCGAACTGCAGGCCCTGATCGCCCTCGAACAGGCCTACGCCGCCAACGCCCAGGTCATCAGCACCGCCAACAGCATGCTGCAACGTCTGTCGGAGATCGTCTGATGTCCGAGCTCGTCTACGGCTTCACGCCCGCCCCCGCCGCTGCGTCGCGCAGCCGACTTGCCGAAACCCTGCGCACCGACCTCAATCGGCTTCAGACCGAGACGGTCACCGGCCAGGCGGAGGACCCAGCCAATGCCCTGGACGGAGCGACCGCGGCTGGTCGCGCCCGCGCACAACGCCTCGATAGAATCAACGCTTGGCAAGAAGCTGCCGAATTCGGCGAGATGCGGGCTCGCGCGCAGCAGGATACGCTCGGTGTCGTTCGCGACACTGCCCAGTCGCTGACCGACAGCCTTCGTACGGCCGCATCGGTTGCCACTGCCGGCGCCCGCACCCTGGCCATCGACGAGGCGCGCGCGGCGCTTGAAGGTATGCTCTCGGCCCTCAATCAGAGCTTTGGCGGTCGCGCCCTCTTTGCCGGTGACGCCCCCGATGCCGCAGCCTTCGCCGACGACGACGCAGTCATCGCGGCCATTGGCACCGCGATCGGCGGCAGCACCGATCCCGCCGCCATCGAGACGGCCGTCGCGGGCATCTTCGACGATCCGGTAACCTACGCAGGCACGGTCTACGTCGGCGGCACCGGCTCGGCACCAGGGGTCGGCGTGGACACCGGCGAAACGGTCGACGATGCCGTCAGTGGGCTCGACGAAGGCATCCGCGGCGTGCTGCGGGAAACGGCGACCGTCGCGGCTTTGGCCGGCAGCCAGGGCGACGACGATGTCCTGGCACGCCAGCTCTCCACCGCAGCCGACCGGCTGACGAGCGAGATCGCGCGACTGGAGATTTCCAACGCCCGCGCCGGCCAGGCCGAGGCCTCGCTGGCCGATGCCCAGACCCGCCTTGCGGCCGAGCGAACCGCCCTAGCAATCGCCGCCGCCGAGGCGACTGCGGTGGACCCGTTTGCCGCAGCGGCAGCCTTCAACGCGACCGAGAGCGCCCTTAGCACGCTGTTTGCGGCGACCGGGCGCCTGTCGCAATTGACGCTGGCCAACTTCCTGTGAGCGGGACCGTGCTTCGGCGCAGCCGCCGCCATGCCACCGATCGCCGCGCGTGCCGGGCGCCGTCGCCCGACGCCGACCTGGACGCGGCCGCAGCACCGCAGCACCGGACCGATGGACGGGACACCGGTCCGATACGCAGTGCACCCACCGTCGGTTCGCAGGCGTCTACGATCAGCTCCCTGATGCAGGCCCTGTTCGACCGTTGGCTGACCCGATCGCCGGTCAATCTCGGCCGAGAGGCAGCACTTGTCTGGCTTGTGGCCGCTTGTCTTGTGGTCGGCGCGCTCGACGCCCCAGCGGCCGCGGGCCCGGTGGCCCGGCTCAAAGACCTGGTCGACGTCGAGGGCGTTCGCGGGAACGATCTCGTCGGCTACGGTCTTGTCGTCGGGCTGGACGGCAGCGGCGACAGCATTCGAAGTGCCCCGTTTACGGAGGAGGCGTTGACCTCGCTGCTGGAGCGTCTGGGGATAAACGTCGACGGCGAACAGCTGCGCACCCGCAACATCGCAGCCGTGATCGTGACCGCCATTCTACCGCCGTTGGCGCGCGCGGGCTCGCGCCTTGACGTAAACCTGTGCGCCATCGGCGCCGCGGGCCGGTTTCTGGGCGGCACGCGCGGGGTGACGCCGGTGAACGCCGCCGACGGTAACATCTATGCGG
>JBCCMW010000225.1:0-6885 GCA_039026175.1 Pseudomonadota bacterium | reverse complement strand
TTGAGGCAGGTTTCATACAGGCAAGAAACCTATCGAGCAGTGAGGAGACGATACGCAATATGCCCAGCAGCGACAAGGGTGTTTGTGGAGGGATCTCAGCGAAACCGCTCAAACACCGCCTAGGACACTTCTTTTTTGCTTTTATTGTCGGACTGGCGGCGCAGCCTGCGCCGGCCGACACCGCATCCGGGCCCGCGCACGCCATCGCGATGCACGGCGCGCCGGCCCTGCCGTCCGACTTCGAGGCTTTTCCGTATGTCAACGCAACTGCCCCACGGGGGGGCACGGTGCGCTTTGGCGAGCTCGGCAGCTTCGACAGCCTGAACCCATTCGTGCGTCGCGGCACGGCACCCTGGCCGCTGACAGCCCATGTGTACCAGACGCTTATGATGCGGAGTTACCACGAGCCGTTCACGCTGTACCCCGGTGTTGCATCGGCGATCGAGGTGCCTGCGGACCGCAGCGCCGTGCACTTTACCCTGGCTCCGCGGGCCCGCTTTTCCGACGGCAGCCCGGTCACCGTCGAAGACGTGATCTGGTCGCTCGAGACGCTGGGGCGCGAAGGCAGCCCGCGCTATGGCGGCATCTGGAGCAGTGTGGCCTCGATCCAGCAGACCGGCGAGCGGCGCGTCAGCGTGACCTTCAACACCGCCAATCGCGAGCTGCCGCTCCTGATTGCGCTGCGCCCGGTGCTGAAGAAGACCGCGCCCTGGACCGAGGGGCTGCAGGGCGATCCCATGGTCCCACCCATCGGTTCGGGCCCCTACGTCGTGGCCGAGGTCGAGCCGGGCCGGCGCGTGGTGTTCCAGCGGGTCGCCGACTGGTGGGCCGCCGACCTGCCCGCCAGCCGCGGGCTGCACAACCCAGACCGGCTGGTCTATGAGTATTTCCGCACCGATCATGCTCGGTTCGAGGCGCTGGCCGCGGGCGAGATCGACATCATGGCCGACGCGGACCCGGTGCGCTGGGCCACCGGATACGACATCGCCCCGGTGCGCGACGGGCGCCTCGTGCGCTCGACCCTGCCGCACGCGCGCCCCTCGGGCATGCGCGGTTTTGTCTTCAACACCCGCCGCCCGCCGCTGGACGACCGCCGTGTGCGCGAAGCGCTGGGTCTGATGTTCGACTTCGCCTGGATCAACGAGCGGCTCTATGCCGGGGCCTATCGGCGCATCGGCTCTTACTTCTCGGGCTCGGCGCTGGGCTTCGAGGGGCCGGCCGAGGGGGCGGAGCGCGCGCTGCTGGCGCCCTTTGCCGACACGCTGCCCGAGGGCACGCTCGAGGGGACCGCGCTCTGGCCGCCCTCCGCCGGGACGGGACGCGACCGACGCGCGCAGCGCCGCGCCACGCGGCTGTTGCAGGCCGCAGGCTACCGCGTGGTCGACGGCCGGCTCTTGGGCACAGACGGCGAGGCGCTCGCGCTCGGCGTGCTGGTGACGACGGCCGAGGACGCGATGCTGGCGGGGCTCTGGGCCGACGCGCTGCAACGGCTGGGCGTCACGCTCGACATCCGCCGCGTGGACCCCGCGCAGTTCGCCGAGCGGCGCCGCGCCTATGATTACGACATCGTGGTCAACCGTTGGGCCATGTCGCGGAGCCCGGGCACCGAGCAGCGGCTCTACTTCGGCGCCTATGGGCGCGAGGAGCCGGACACGCGCAACTTTATGGGTGTCGCCGACCCGGCGGTGGACGCGATGATCGACGCGATGCTGGCGGCCGAGGATGCCGAGACGTTCCAGGCCGCCGTCCGCGCGCTGGACCGGGTGCTGACCGCGGGGCTTTACGTCGTGCCGTTCGGCGTGCTGCCGGACGACCGGGTCGCCCATGCGGCCTGGTTGCGCCATCCCGAACCGCCCGAAGGCGCGCGCAGTCTCTATGGCTGGTTCGGCTGGTGGTCCGGCCCCGGCGTCTGGTGGGTCGAGCGATGAGTGGCGAGGCGATGCCCATGGACGCCCCGGTCGCAGCCCCTGCGCCGGACGACGCCGCGCCCGAGCCGGCCCGCGCCACCCTGGCCGAGGTGTTCGGCTTCGCCGATTTCCGCCCCGGCCAGCGCGAGATCGTGGACGCCATGACGGCCGGGCGCGACGTGCTGGCGATCATGCCCACGGGCGGGGGCAAGTCGCTCTGCTACCAGCTGCCCGCGCTGGTCGAGGGGGGGCTCACGCTGGTCGTCTCGCCCCTGATCGCGCTGATGGAGGACCAGGTCTCGGGCCTGCGCGCCGCGGGCGTGCCGGCAGCGATGCTGTCCTCGGCCACCGACGAGACCGCGCGGGCCGAGACGGTGGAGGCGATGCGTGCCGGGCGCCTGCGCCTGCTCTACGTCGCGCCCGAGCGGCTGGCCTCGGACGCGTTCTGCGACTGGCTGGCCCGGCTGGGCGTGCGGCGCCTGGCGGTCGACGAGGCGCACTGCATCAGCCAATGGGGCCACGATTTCCGCCCCGACTACCTACGCCTCGGCCCGCTGGCCGAACGGCTGGGCGTGCCGGTCGGCGCCTTCACCGCGACGGCGGACGAGGAGACGCGGCGCGAGATCGTGGCCCGCCTGTTCCCCGGTCGGGACCCGGCGGTGTTCCTGCGCGGCTTCGACCGCCCGAACCTTAGCCTGGCGTTCGAGGCCAAGCAGGGCGGCGACCGGCAGATCGTGGACTGGGTCGCGGCGCGGGCGGGGGCCGCGGGCATCGTCTACGCCGCCACCCGTGCGCGGACCGAGAAGCTGGCCGACGCGCTGGCCGCCCGCGGCATCGCAGCCGAGGCGTACCACGCGGGCCTGGACCCGGCCGAGCGCGAGGCCCGCCAGCGCCGCTTCGCCGCCGCCGACGACCGGGTGATCGTCGCCACCGTCGCCTTCGGCATGGGCGTCGACAAGCCGGACGTGCGCTTCGTGGCCGAGGCCGACCTGCCGAAGTCGATCGAGGCCTACTACCAGGAGATCGGCCGCGCCGGGCGCGACGGGCTGCCGGCCGAGACGATGTGCTTCTACGGGCTGGACGACATCCGCCTGGCCCGCAGCCGCATCGACGACGGCGACGCCCCGGCCGAGCGCAAAGCCGCCG
This sequence comes from Pseudomonadota bacterium, assembly GCA_039026175.1. GTDB lineage: Bacteria > Pseudomonadota > Alphaproteobacteria > Rhodobacterales > Rhodobacteraceae > Thermohalobaculum. The sequence goes on along the minus strand of JBCCMW010000225.1, from coordinate 3,832 downwards.
ACCATGCCCGGCTGCAGGCGCTGTTGGACCTGGCCGAGGCGGTGACCTGCCGGCGCGTCCCGCTGCTGGCGTATTTCGGCGAGACGGCCCTGCCGTGCGGCAACTGCGACAACTGCCAGGCGCCGCCCGCCACCGTCGACGGCACGGTGCCCGCGCAGATGGCGCTGTCGGCGATGGTGCGCACGGGCGAGCGTTTCGGCATGGGCCACATCATCGACGTGCTGCGCGGCCAGCCCAACGACCGAACCGGGCGGCTGGGCCACGACAAGCTGCGCACCTGGGGCGTGGGCGCCCAGCACAGCGCGGCGGTATGGAAGGCGTGGCTGCGCCAGCTCTATGCCCAGGGTCTCTGCGCCATCGACGCCGAGCGCCATGGCGCCTGGGTGCTGACCGATGCCGGCGATGCCGTGCTGCGCGGTCAGGCGCGGGTCACCCTGCGCGCTGCGGAAACCATCGCCGCCGCTCCCGGGCGCGGGCGCAAGGCGGCGCCGGGGACCGCGCCCAAGCGTGCGGTGCCCAGCCTGGCGGACGGCGATGCCGCCCTGTTCGAGGCGCTGCGCGCCGAGCGCCGGCGCATCGCGGCCGAGGCCGGGGTGCCGGCCTACGTGGTGTTCCAGGACCGCACGCTGATCGCGCTGGCCACCGCCAAACCGCGCGATCTGGCCGCTATGGCCGGCATCGACGGCGTCGGCCGCGCCAAGCTGGAAAAGTTCGGCGAGGACTTTCTGGCCGTCATCCGCGCCCACGCCTGATGCCACCGGGTCACCCCGGCCCCCCTCGGCGGGCCCGAGGGTGTCGGGCGCCCCGGCCCGGCCGTCAGCGCGCTAGGCGCCGTGCAGCGCCTCGGCCACCAGCAGCGTGCCGATGGTCCACATCACCAGGGCGACAAAGCCGTCGAGCACGCGCCAGGCGCTGGGCCGCGCGAACAGCGGCGCCAGCAGTCGCGCGCCGTAGCCGAGCGAGAAGAAGAACGCGAACGAGCCCAGCACAGCACCCATCGCAAAGGCGATGCCGTCGCCCTCGGCCGAGAACGGCGTCGACACGGCACCGAGCAGCACCACGGTGTCGAGATAGACGTGCGGGTTCAGCCAGGTGAGCGCGAGGCAGGTGACCAGCGTGACCCAGAGCCCGTCGCTGCCGCCTTCGGCCGCCTGCAGCCGGCCCGGGCGCAGCTCGCGCCGCACGGCGAGCGCGCCGTAGACGAACAGAAAGACCGCGCCGCCCCACAGCACCAGCGTCAGCAGCATCGGCGCCGCTTGCACCGCCTGGCACATGCCGGCCACGCCCGCGCAGATCAGCACGGCGTCGGACAGCGAACAGGTGAGGCAGACCCAGAACACATGCTGGCGCAGCAGGCCCTGGCGCAGCACAAAGGCGTTCTGCGCCCCGATCGCCAGGATCAGCGAGGCGCCAGTCAGAAACCCGGTAAGGGCCGCGGCCGTGGCAGGCGTCACCCGATGCGCCCTCGCCCGTCCGGCCGGCACCGGGCGCTGGCCCGGCCGCGGCGCAGCCGTCCGCCGAGCGGCCGCGGCCCTCTGCTGGCGGGCTGTCGGATCATCGCGTCCGGCGCCGTTTGCGGCTGGGCGGGTCCTCGGGCTCGGGCGCTTTCTCGGGCTTTTCGGCCGCGCCGATGGGGGCGATCGCCTCGGCAAAGGCGCGGCGGCGGGCGGCCACCTCCTCGGACTGGGCGTGCAGTTCGGCCGGGCTGGGCGGCACCACCAGACCGGCCGAGATCACCATCTTGGCCGCATCCTCGATGCTCATCTGCAGCGGCAGCACATCCTCGCGCGGCACGAACAGCAGAAAGCCCGACGTGGGGTTGGGCGTGGTCGGCAAGAACACCGACACCATGCCGGGGTTGCCCGTCGCCTCGACCACCTCGCCCTTGGCATCGGTCGAGATAAAGGCGATCGACCAGATGCCGCGGCGCGGATACTCGATCAGGCAGGCCTGCTGGAACGAGCTCTTGGAGTTGGTGAGCGCGGTTTCGACCAGCTGTTTGAGCGCGTTGTAGATCGAGCGGATGATCGGCGTGCGGTCGACCAGCCCTTCGGCAAAGCGGATCAGCTGGCGGCCGAACACCTTCTTGGCGAAATAGCCGACGAGCATGGTGAACACGAGGAACACGAACACGCCGTAGCCCGGCAGGTCGGTGCCCAGATACTCGCGCGGGTTATAGGCCGAGGGCACCAGCGGCAGCACCTGGCGGTCGACGAAGTCGACCGTGGTCCAGGTCAGCCAGATGGTCACCACCACGGGGGCGACGACCACGATACCGGCCAGGAAGTTGTTGCGGAGTTGACCGAACAACGACAGCCGGCGCCCGGTGACGCGCTGCTCCTCCGTGGGCTCTTCTGTCATTCTCGCCCGCCTCGGCCCCTCGTCCCCGCTTCTGCCGGCCGCGGCCACAGCGCCGGGTCCGGCGCGGGCGACAGAAATCGACGTCTGAAGCTAGTAGCCGATGTCGCGACGCACAACGTACCGGAAGGGCTCGCCCGCCTCGCGCCGCGCAATCTGTTCCACCAGGCTGACGGCCGCCGTGTCGGGCCGCGTCACCGACGCGATGTGCGGCGTGACCGAGACCTTGGGGTGCGCCCAAAACGGGTGGTCCTCGGGCAAGGGCTCGACATCGAACACGTCCAGCGTCGCGTGGCCCAGCCGCCCGGCATCTAGTGCGGCGAGGAGCGCGTCGTCGTCGATCAGCGGGCCGCGCCCGGCGTTGACGATGCAGGCACCGCGCGCCAGCCGCTCGATCGCCGCCGCATCGATCACATGGTGGGTGGCCGGGGTGTCGGGCAGCAGCAGGACCAGGATCTCGCAGCCGTCGAGGGCCTGGCCGAGACCCTCGGCGCCCGCCACGCAGCGCACGCCCGGGATCTCGCGCTGGCTGCGCGACCAGCCGGTGACCCGAAAGCCGCAGGCGGCGAGGCGCTGCGCGCAGACCCCGCCGAGCGCGCCGATGCCGAGGACGGTAACGCGGCGGTTGCGGGCCAGCGGCGGGAAGGCGGTCTCCCACGGGCGCGGCGCCTGGATACCGACGAACCCGTCGGTGCCGAGGTGGTGGCGATAGACGTGTCCGGTCACATAGTCGAGCATCCCCTCGGTCAGGCCGCGCTCGACCATGCGCACCAGGGGCACATCGGCGGGGGGGTCGAGGGCGAGCAGCGCCTCGACCCCGGCCCAGAGGTTGAGGATGCCCTTCAGCCGCGTGAAGCCCGCGAACTCCTGAACCGGGCCCGAGGCGGTGAAGATCAGATAGTCGACGTCGGCGCGGTCGGTGGCCGCGGCGTCCATGCGCAGGTCGAGGGCGAGGCCCGCGTCGGCGGCCGCAGCGGCGATCGCAGCCTCGTAGTCCGGCGCGTGTTCGGCGCGCGAGGCGTAGAGGACGACGGGCGTGCGCGGCATGGCGGTCCTCGGGCAGGGCGTGGCACAGGGCGTCGGCCAGGGCGTTGGTCAGGGCGTCGGGGCTGGGCGTCGGCCAGGGCGTTGGGTTGGGCGTTGGTCTGGGCGTCGGGTTGGGCGTCGGGGCAGGGTATCGGAGCACGGTGCCTTTCGGCTCTAGCCGCCCGCCGGCCCACCGTCCAGCGCGATGCCGAAACCGCAGCACCCGCGCACCGCTGCCCGCACATCGCTGCCCGCACACCGCTGCCCGAGCGCCGCGCCCCCAGCGCCGCACCACGAGCGCCGCACCACGAGCGCCCGGAGGGCCCGGATCCCCGATCCGCCGAAGGCGCCGTCGGCGGGGCGGGGGTCCGGGCCCGTCGGGCTCAGCAGGGCGGGGGTCGGGCCGTGGTCAGCGGCGGTGGACGTGGGCGCACTGGATCAAGCCGAA
>JBCCMW010000224.1:0-6932 GCA_039026175.1 Pseudomonadota bacterium | reverse complement strand
GCTGATGGGCATCACGATGTGGATGCAGCAAAAGCTGAACCCCGCGCCCACCGACCCGACCCAGGCGATGGTGTTCGCCTGGCTGCCGTTCGTCTTTATGTTCATGCTCGGCTCGTTCGAGGCCGGGCTGGTGATCTACTGGACCGCCAACAACATCCTGACCTTCGCGCAGCAATACGCGATCATGCGCAGCCAGGGCGTGGACGTCGATTTCTTCGGCAACGTGACGCGCAGCTTCAAAAAGAAACGAGAGGAGCCCGCCGCTGCCGGCGCGGCAGGCGGCACGACCGCCCAGCAACCGGCGGCCGTGACCCTGGACAAGCGCCGCGACGACGCCGATGCGGACACCGACACCGGGACGGACGCTGGCACCGACACTGGGCCAGACACTGGGCCAAACTCTGGGACACCCGCCGGGTCCGACGGCGCCCAGGACGGTCCCGCGGGTGACGACGACGCCCGGGGGTCCGGGGCCGGCAACGACGGCCGACGAGGGCGCCAGCAGCGCCGCGGCACGCCCAAGCGCGGCAAGCGGCGGCGATGAGCATGGCGGCGCGGCTCGCCGAGATCTGGCGCCACCCGATCAAGGGCGTCGGCGCCGAGCGGGTCGCCTCGGTCGCCGTCGCGGCCGGGCAGACCTTCCCCTGGGACCGCACCTACGCCATCGCCCACGGCGCCAGCGACTGGGACCCCGCCGCGCCCGCCTGGATCCCGCGGCGCAACTTCGTGGTCCAGGCCCGGGTGGCCGAGCTCGTCCGCGCCGAGGCCGCACTCGACGAGACTTCCGGGACCCTCACCCTCAGCCACCCCGCGGTCGCGCCGGTGACCCTCGCCCCCGGCACCGCCGAAGGCGACGCGGCGCTGACCGGCTGGATCGGCGCGCTGGCCGGCGAGCACCAGCCGGGACCCTACCGCATCGCCCATCTGCCGGGCCAGGCGCTGACCGATATGGAGCCGCCCTACGTCTCGATCCTGTCGCGGGCCTCGCTCCGGGCGCTCGGCCAACACCTGGGCGTGTCGCTCAGCGTCCGCCGTTTCCGCGGCAATCTCTGGCTCGACAGTCTGCCGCCCTGGGACGAGGAAAGCTGGGTCGGCCGGGAGATCGCGATCGGCCCCGTCCGCCTGCGCGTCGACGAGCCCATCGGCCGCTGCCGCGCCACCGAGGCCGGCCCTGCCGGTCGTTACGATCTGCCCACGCTGGTCGGTCTGCGCCAGGCCCGCGGCCACACCGACTTCGGCGTCTACGCGACGGTGCTGAACGCCGGCCGCCTGAGCGAAGATGCCGCCTGCACGCTACCCTGATCGCCGCCCGGCCCAAGGTCACCGGTCCGCACCCCTGCAGGCCCCGCCGGGCACGCCCGCCACCCCGACACGCAGCGCGGCGCCCCCAGCGCCGACACGCAGCGCGGCGCCCCCAGCGCCGACACGCGGCTCCCCCGTTGAGCAACGCGCGATGCGCGGGTGGCGGGCCGGGTCAAGGATCGCCGCCAGGCGACCGCGCAGCGGCGTGTCCTTGAGGCGGCCCGGCACTCGCAACACGCTCGGTATGAAGCCCCCTCGGGGCTTCTCTCAGCACACCCCTTTCCCCTTGCGGCCCCCGGAACGCCCGAGCGACGCACCGCCGCCGCGGCCGTTTCCCGGCAATCGAGCATTGCGGCGACCAGCCGCGATTCCGCTTGGTCGGTGGCACGGACGGTCCCGCCGCGGCCAGACGGCGCCTGCAATCGACTTCTTTGGCAACCGAAGCGTTCACGAAGGCTTCTGCGGTTCGGCAGTATCCTGTCGTGGGAGGGCAGGGCGCTGAACACCAAAAGACCAGAGGCAAGACGAAAGCGTTCCGCCACGGTGCGCCGGCGCCAGCCGCAGGCGGCGCACCGGTGAGCGCGTCCACGCCGCCCCGGTCGGACGGTCCCGCTGCCGACCGGCCGACCTCGGCTTTCACGTTCCGCCCTATGGCCGAACCCGCGCCCGAGGCCGCCGAAGCTGCGCGGAAGCTCTTCGCCGGCCCCTGCGACTTCCTCAAAGGCGTCGTCGCCATGGACGGCCTGCCGCCGCCCGATCGGCGCGAGGTCTGCTTCGCCGGGCGCTCCAATGTCGGCAAATCCTCGCTCCTTAACGCCCTCACCGGCCGGCGCAGCCTCGCGCGCACCTCCAACACCCCGGGCCGCACGCAGGAGATCAACTTCTTCGCCCTCGGCCGGCCCGACGCAGGCGGCGGCTACCTGGTCGACCTGCCCGGCTACGGCTATGCCGAGGCGCCCAAGGCCAAGGTCGACGCCTGGCAGGGCCTAATCCGCGCCTACCTCGCCGGCCGCGTCTCGCTCGCTCGGGTCTTCGTGCTGATCGACGGGCGCCACGGCATCAAGCCGGCCGACGAGGCAACGATGACCGACCTCGACCGCGCCGCCGTCACCTTCCAGGTCGTGCTGACCAAGGCCGACAAGACCAGGCCCGCCGACCGCGACCGGCTGATCGCCACGGTGGGCCAGGGCCTCGCCCGCCATCCCGCCGCCTTCCCGGAACTGGTCCTCACCTCGTCTGAAACGGGCGAGGGCATCGCGGCGCTCCGCACCGTCGTCGCGGGCGTGCTGACCCCCGGCCGCGGCTGACCCTCGCTCCCTGGCACGGGTATGTGCACGCGCACGCGCACGGGTACAGGCAACGGCATGGGCGCGGGCTTCCGGCCCGCGGCGCGAGACGCTACACAGCCCGCCACCGCAGGCGTAGGGGACGGCGATGGAGATCCGCAAGGCGCTGAAGCGCGACTGGCTCGCCACCGCGCGCACCCTGTCCGAGGCGCTGCCCTACCTCCAGCGCTACGACGATGCCATCGTGGTGGTGAAATTCGGCGGCCACGCCATGGGCGAGCCCGAGGCGATGGCCGGCTTCGCCCGCGATATCGTGCTGATGAAACAGTGCGGCGTGAACCCCGTCGTGGTCCACGGCGGCGGCCCGCAGATCAACGCCATGCTGCGGCGCCTGGAGATCGCGACCGAGTTCCGCGACGGCCTGCGCGTGACCACGGCCGAGATGGTCGACGTGGTCGAGATGGTTCTGTCGGGCAGCATCAACAAACGCATCACGGCCGAGATCAATGCCCAGGGCGGCCGCGCCGTCGGCCTCTCGGGCAAGGACGGCGGGCTGATGGTCTGCCGCAGGGTCGAGCGCACCGTGCGCGATCCCGACAGCCATATCGAGCAGGTGGTCGACCTCGGTTTTGTCGGCGAGCCGGCCGAGGTGAACCCTGCCCTGCTGACCAGCCTGGTTGCCGCCGACTTTATCCCCGTGATCGCGCCCGTCGGCGCCGGCGCGCACCCGGGCGAGACGTTCAACGTGAACGGCGACACGGCCGCCGGTGCGATCGCTGCAGCGCTGCGCGCCAAGCGGCTGATCCTGCTGACCGATGTCGCCGGCGTGAAGAACCGCGAAGGCGACGTGCTCTCGAACCTCAGCATCGCCGACACGCAGGCACTGATCGCCGACGCCACCGTCTCGGGCGGCATGATTCCCAAGGTCGAGACCGCGATCGCTGCCGTGCACGGCGGCGTCGAGGCTTCGGTGATCCTGGATGGCCGCGCACCCCACGCCGTGCTGCTCGAGCTCTTCACCGAACAGGGCGCAGGGACCATTATCCGGCCGTAGAACGCGCGCAGGGTGACGATTGAGCACGCTCACGCGCACCTTTCTGGGCGCCGCGGCTTGGTCTTGCTATGTCGAAAGCGTCAGACGACCCGGAGCGACGCCATGGTCTCGGAAATCGCGATCCGCCTGTCCTGCTTCTTCGGCATCTTCACCGCGATGGCGCTGCTCGAGGTGTTCGCGCCCGTGCGCAGGCTCGCGGCCTCCAAGGTGCGACGCTGGGGCACCAATTGGAGCATCTCGGTGATCGACAGCGTGATGGTCAAGCTGCTGTTCGGCGCCGCCGCGGTGGGCGCTGCGGCCGATGCGGCGGCGCGGGGCTGGGGGCTGATGCACGCGCTCGACTGGCCCGCATGGCTGGAGGTGCTGCTTGTCTTCGTGGCGCTGGATTTTGCGATCTGGGCGCAGCATGTGGCCAGCCACAAGCTGCCGATCCTGTGGCGCCTGCATCAGGTGCACCATGCCGACCCCGACATCGACGTAACCACGGCGATCCGCTTCCACCCGTTCGAGATCGCGCTGTCGATGGTGCTGAAGATCGGGCTGGTCTACCTGCTGGGCGCGCCAGTGATCGCCGTCATCCTGTTCGAGGTGGTGCTGAACGGGGCGGCGATGTTCAACCATGCCAACGTGGCGATCCCGCCGCGGCTGGAGCGGGCGCTGCGCTGGGTGATCGTCACCCCCGACATGCACCGCGTCCACCATTCGGTCGACAGGGTCGAGCACGACACCAACTACGGCTTTAACCTGTCGATCTGGGACCGGCTGTTCGGCACCTACACGCACCAGCCGGCCGCCGGGCACCAGGGGATGCGCATCGGTCTCGACCATCTGCAGGACGAGCGGCCCACGCGCATCGGCTTCGCGCTCAGCCTGCCATTCCGGCGGCGCGCGTGACGCCCGGCGACGCGGTGCCGGCGCCCGATCCGGCGCCCGATCCAGCGCCCGATCCGGCGCCCGAGCCCGATGTCGCTTCGGATGTCGCTGGGCACGCGGTTGCGCCTGTGGCTGGGCATGTCGCTAGGGATGTTGCTTGGCCTGTCGCTGGGCCTGTCGCTGGGCCCGTCGCTGGGCCTGTCGCTGGGGATGTCGCTTTGGGCGCGGGGCTGGATGCGCTGATCGCCAGGCTGGCGGTGCATGGGCTGGCGGTCACGGGTGCGTTCCATCCGACGCACCGGGACGGGGTTCCCGGCCTGGCACCCGAAGCGGTCGCGACGCTGTGCCTGGTCGGCCCGGTCGACGGGGCGATGTGGCAGGCCTTCCGCGCGGCGCCCGAGGCCGGGGACGGCGGCGCCCACCCGATGGATCGCTGGTCGCACCGCGTGATCGGCGCTGCAGCCGCGGCCGAAGGCGGCGAGGCGCTGTTCCCGTTCCAGGGCCCGCCCTGGCTGCCGTTCCTGCGCTGGGCGATGCGGGCCGAGGGCGCTGCCGGCTCGCCCCTGGGCATGGTCGTCACACCGACGCGCGGGCTACTTGCGGCCTGGCGCGGCGCGGTCGTGTTGCCCGGCCGGCGCCCGCTGCCGGCGCCGCCTGGGCCGCTGCCCTGTGCCGCCTGCCACGCCCCCTGTCGCACGGCCTGTCCGGCCGACGCCTTTGCCGGCGGCGCCTACGATGCCGTGCGCTGCCGCACCTTTCTGGCCGAGGCCGAGGGGGCGGTCTGCCGCGACGGCGGCTGCCAAGCCCGTCGCGCCTGCCCCGCAAGTTGGCCGATGCCGCCAGAGCAGGCGACCTTTCATCTGGATGCCTTCCGGCGGAGCAGCAGGACCGGCGCCTGAGGCGCGCATTCCTTAACAACCCGTCAAAGGTCGGGTCACGTTCGCGTTGACCGGGTCATGGGCGAGCGTTGTCATAACGGTGTCATGCGAGTGTTGATTCTGCTCAGACACGCGAAGTCCAGTTGGGCCGATCCCGAGCTCGGCGACCACGATCGTCCCCTGAACAAACGGGGCAAGGCGGCCGCGCCGGCGATGGGCACCTGGCTTAGCCAAGCCGGCTATCGCCCGGATCGCGTGCTGGTCTCCTCGTCGCGCCGCACGCGCCAGACCGTCGATCGCATGCGCGAGACGATGCCCGATCTGCCCGCGGCGGAGGTCGAGCCGCGCCTGTACCACGCCGAGCCGGACATGATGTTCGACATCCTGAGCCGCCAGCCGGACGCGGCGCAGACCGTCTTGCTGGTGGGCCACCAGCCGGGCCTCTCGGCCTTTGCCCGCCGGCTGGTGAACGGGCAGGTGCGGCCCCACTGTGTCCAGGCGTTCCAGCATTTCCCCACGGCCGCAGCCGCCGTCATGCTGCTGCCCATCTTCCAGTGGGGCGCGCTGTCGCCCGGATCGGCCGAGTTCATCGACTTTGCCGTGCCGCGCGAAGTGATGGCCAACCAGATCGAGCGCGCCATCGCCGTCTGAGCCCCGGGCCCGCACGCGCCGCTCTTCTTTCCCGACCCGTACGGCAGCCGACCAAGCGGAATCGCGGCTGGTCGCCGCGATGGTTGATCGTGGGCCCGGCGGCCGTCGGCCGGGCGCGACGCGGGCGCTGCGCGGGTGGCGAAAGAAAAGGGGGCGCTCGCCGCTGGGCAGTCCCCTTCGAAGCTCGAAGGGGACGCGCGGGAGCGTTTCGCAGAGGGCAGGCCGCGTCAAGGACAAGCCGCGGTGCGGTCGCTGCGCGATCCTTGACCCGGCCGGCCCCCTGCACCCGATGCCGCGGGATGTGTCGGGGACGCGCGGTCGGTGTCTTTGGGCCGGAGGGCGGTGAGCGGCGCATCCATCCGGGTCGGCGAGGCCGACGGGGGCCGCCTTTCTGCCGGGCCTGGGGGGCGTGGGCCGGCGCGCAAGCGGGGAAGGCCGGCCGGGCGGCACGGGCGCGCTGCGCACGGCCCGGCGTGTTGAGGTTTGGCGCCCGGGCGGCGCGCGGCGGGCCTCAGTGGCCGAGGATCTGGCTGAGGAACAGCTTGGTGCGGTCGTTCTGGGGGTTCGAGAAGAACGGCTCGGGCTCGTTCTGCTCGACGATCTGGCCCTGGTCCATAAAGATCACCCGGTTCGCGACCTGGCGCGCAAAGCCCATCTCGTGGGTCACGCACAACATCGTCATCCCCTCCTCGGCGAGCTGTATCATCGTGTCCAGCACCTCCTTGATCATCTCGGGGTCAAGCGCCGAGGTCGGCTCGTCGAACAGCATGATCCCCGGCCGCATGCACAGCGCCCGCGCAATGGCCACGCGCTGCTGCTGACCGCCCGAAAGCTGCCCTGGATACTTGTTAGCCTCAACGTCTGATGTTTCTGGGCGGTATCAGCTTT
>JBCCMW010000223.1:0-6936 GCA_039026175.1 Pseudomonadota bacterium | reverse complement strand
GTCGACCAGCCAGTCCTGCCATTCGCCTTCGCCATCAACGCGCAGCGGCGCGTTCAGCGAATGGTCCGGCGCCGCCATCCGCTGATTCATCGAAATCACGTCGCCTTCGGTGACCTGCAGCTTGGTGGCGATTTCGGTGATCTGTTCCGGGCCCAGCTGGCCGTCGTCGATCGCGCGCATCTGGTTCTTCAGCTTGCGCAGATTGAAGAACAGCTTCTTCTGCGCCGCCGTGGTGCCGATCTTCACCAGCGACCAGGAATGCAGGACGTATTCCTGGATCGCCGCCCGGATCCACCACATCGCATAAGTCGCGAGCCGCAAGCCTTTTTCCGGATCGAACCGCTTCACCGCCTGCATCATGCCGAGATTGCCTTCGGAAATCAGCTCGGACACCGGTAGGCCGTAGCCGCGGTAGCCCATCGCAATCTTGGCGGCCAGGCGCAGGTGCGAGGTCACCAAGCGATGCGCGCTCTCGCGGTCGCCGTGGTCGACCCACGCCTTGGCCAACATGAACTCCTCCTCGGGCTCCAGCATCGGGAACTTGCGGATCTCCGAGAGATAGCGGCTCAGCCCCTGTTCTGGGGATGGCGCCGGCAGGCTGGCGTAGCTGTTGCTCATTGCCGGGTTGCTCCGGTTGCACTTGGGACGGGTATGGCTCCACGCATACGCGTGTTACGCGAGCCGCCGACGTTTCCGGCGCCGGGGGCGCGAAGACGACCGGCAGGCCGGGGCCGCCCGGATCGCCGCCGTGATGGCGTTGGGTGCTTGCCCAGGTGCCGCCTGCACGGGTCGCTACACGCGCACGGATGAACGCGGTCGGGTTGGAGGGGAACATGGCGCACCGCCGGGGGATGTCGAAATCGAGACTGTGTGAGCCGACGTAACATAAGGTCGCGACCAGGCTGCCGCAAACGTCAATTCTCATCTCCCGCGGGGCCGCGACCCCGCGATCGGGTCGCCAGGACCGTTCTGCGGGGTCCGAGCCAGGGTAACGGGCCGCGGTAACGGGCCGGGGTGACGGCGCGGGGTGAGGGGCCGCGGTAACGGGCCGGGGTGACGGCGCGGGGTGACGGGCCGGGGTGATGGGCCGGGGTAACGGGCCGGCATGACGGGCGGGACTGACGGGCCGAAATGATGGGCCGGGGGTGACGGGCCTTGGGGACCGCGTGCGCCGCCGCTCGCTAAGCCCGCGTGCGCGTCCGCTCGCCCAGCCCGCGCACCAGCCCGCGCACCAGCCCGCTCGCCCAAGCCGCGCGCTGTCCGGTCTAGGGCGCCTCGAGCGCCGCCAACAGGGCTGTCATGTCGGCCGGCAGCGCGCTGTCGAAGCTGAGCGCAGTGCCCGTGACCGGGTGCACAAAGCCCAGCCGTGCCGCGTGCAGCGCCTGGCGCGGAAAGGACATCGCCGCCGCCCCCCCCGGCGCCGCGCCCGGCGCCCGGCGCCCGGTGTGGCCGTACAGCGCATCGCCGACCAGCGGGTGGCCGATGTGGGCGCAGTGCACGCGGATCTGATGGGTGCGCCCCGTCTCCAGCCGGCAGGTCACCAGGGCGGCCCAGGCGGGCGCGCCGGGCAGGCCATAACGACGCTCGACGCGCAGCCGCGTGCGGGCCTCGCGCGCGCCGGCGGCGGTGGCGGGGCGTACGGCCATACGCTTGCGGTCGCTTGGGTGGCGGCCGATGGCGGCGTCGATGCGCAGCGTGCCGGGCGCCTCGGCCAGAGCGGCGGCGTCGGCCATCGTGCGCGGTTCGGCCGGGTCCGGCGCGCCCCAGATCAGCGCGGTATAGGCGCGGTCGATGGCGCGTGCCTTGAACTGGGCGGCAAGGCCGGCGAGCGCTGCCTCGGTCTTGGCCGCCACGATCAGGCCCGAGGTGTCCTTGTCCAGCCGGTGCACGATGCCGGGGCGCCGCTCGCCGCCGATACCCGTCAGCGAGGGGCCGCAGCGGTGCAGCAGCGCGTTGACCAGCGTGCCGTCCGGGGTGCCCGGCGCGGGGTGCACGACCATGCCGGCCGGCTTGTCGACGACGATGAGGTGCGCGTCTTCGTAGGCGACGGCGAGCGAGATGGCTTGGGGCAGGGGCGCCGCCGCCGCCGGGGCGGGCAGGGCGATGCGCCAGGTCGTCCCGGCCAGCGCCTTGGCCCCACGGGCGCCCGGCCGGCCCTCGCCGTCGCGCACCCGGCCCGCGGCCATCGCCTCGACGATGCGGGCGCGCGAGAGGATGGTCGCCGGGACGGCGCGGTTGGCCGGCGCCGCCCTGGCCGCGGCCTCGCCGGTGCGCGCGTCGCCGGTGGTCGCGTTGCCGGTGCTTGCGTCGCCGGTGGTTGCGTTGCCGGTGGTTGCGTCGCTGGTGGTTGCGTCGCTGGGGGATGGGTTGCTGGCGCCGCCAGTGTGTGGGGTTGCGGCTGGGGCAGCGTGGGGGACAGCGTGTGGGGCGGCATCTGGCGCGTCTGGGGTGGCGGCGGCGGCGGCGAGGCGGGCCAGCGCCTTGTCCAGCCGTTCGCCGTGGAGGTGGTCTGGCACCGTGAACTCGGCGTATGACGCGGCAGCCCCGGTGTCGGATCCGGTGTCGGCCCCGGTGTCGGATCCGGTGTCGGATCGCGCGCCTGGCCGGGTCTGGCCACCCGCAGCCGGCCAGGCGTCCAAATCCCCGTCGTCGGGGCCTTCGTCCGCGACGGGGGTGCCGTCGCTCTGCCGCGCTGGATCGACCATGGCCAAACCCCCTGGAGCCCCCGCCGCGACGCCCGATGGGCCGCCCAGACCGACCCGCACCGCGCCGCCCGGGTCGCCGCCCGGGACGTCGAGGGGGGCGTCGGCCGGAGCGCCGCCCGCAGCGCCGTCGGGCGCCGCTTCGGGCCCGGCTTTGCCGACCCAGCCTGCGGCCGTCGCATCCGCCGTGCCGCCCGAAATGCCGTCCGAACTGCCGCCCGAAATGCAGCCCGACGTACCGCCCGCTATCCCGCCCGCTGCTCTGCCGCCGGACGAGGATCTGCCCGAACCGCCCCAGGTGCGCCGGCTGCGGCGCCTGGTGACGGCGCTGACGCTGAGCTGCATCGTCGCCGTGCTGGCCGTCGCCGCCGCCCTTGTGGGCCGGGTTCTGCTCTTCGATCAAGGGGGCGCGCCGTTGTCGCCGGCCGGTGCGGGCGCCGCGGCCCAGCGCTTGGCGCTGCCGGCGGGCGAGCGCATCGTGGCGGTGGGCCAGGGACCGGGCACGATCCTGCTGGTCACCGAGGATGCGGCGGGGCTCGAACGCCTGCGCCGTTACGATGCGGCGAGCGGCGCCTTGCTGGGCGTCACCGCCATCGAGCGCCGCTGAGCCCGCACCCTTGCTGCGTCCCCACCCGGGCCCATCGCGCGCCGGGGAGTGCTCCGACCTTGCGGAATCGCGGCTGGTCGCCGCGATGCTCGTCCGGGATTTCCGTTGGGCCGGCGGGAGCGCTCGACAGACGGGCGTGCGGGCGGGCGGCAGTTCGGGCGGGCAGGCGGGGCGCGGGTAGCGCTCAGCGCAGCCGGCCGCGGTCGTCGAGGTTGCGCCAGGCGGGGACATCGGCAAGGGGGGCTGCGTGGAACACGGCGCGGGCCACCGCGCGGGCCAGACAGTCGGCTGCCAGCATCCCGACCCGGCCGGCGGCGGCGATCGGGTCTGCCTCGGCCCCCGCCAGCGCGCGTCGCCCGGTGGACAGCGCGAACACCGTGTCGCCGTCCAGCGGGCTGGCGATGGGGCGGATGGCGCGGGCGAGCCCGCCCTCGGCCTGGGCCGCCACGCGCGCCAGGGCACCGGGTGGCAGGTCGAGGTCGGTCGCGACCACGGCGAGTGTTGTGTTGGCGCCGGCTGCATGGCGCTCGAACGGGAAATCGGTGGACCCGGGCGCAGCGGCGGGCGGGGCGATGGCGCCGAACTCGCCGTCGATCTCGACCGGCCAGGCCCAGAAGGCGCGGCTGCCGGGCACGGTGACGTGGCCGAGCGCGTTGACCACCGCGAGAGCGGCGACGGTGGCGCCGGACGGTGCGACGATCGACGCCGTGCCGACCCCGCCCTTGAGCGGGCCTGCCCGGGCGCCGAGGCCGGCGCCGACGTTGCCCTGGGGCTCGGGGCTTATCGCGGGGCCGGTCGGGGGGCCGGTCGGGGGGCCGGTCGGGGGGCGGCCGGCGGCCTCGGCCGCCGCGCGGCCGAGCGCGAACCAGGGCGGCGCGTCCCATCCGGTGGGGTCGTGCGCCGTCCCTGTCAGCAGGTCGAACACGATGGCGCCGGCGACGATGGGCACGCGAGCGGCGCCGATGCGGAAGCCGCGGCCTTGGGTGCGCAGCCAGTCCATCGCGCCGCCGACCGCGTCGAGCCCGAAGGCCGAGCCGCCCGACAGCACGATGGCGTCGACCCGATCCACCGTGCGGCCGGCGCCGAGGCCCGAGACGCCCCGCGTGGCCGGCGCGCCGCCCGAGACCGACGCCGCCGCCGCGACGGGCCGGTCGGCCAGGACCACGGTGGTCCCGGTCGTCAGGCCCGGTGCCTCGGCATGGCCGACGCTGAGACCGGCGATGTCGCTGAGCGCGTTGCGCGGACCGGGGCGCAGGCGGACGGTGCTGGCGAGGCCAGGCTGGGCGGCGGCTGGGGGCGCGTCGCCCTGCCGACCCTCGGTCATTCCCACCACCGGTCGATGGCGGCGATATCCGCGTCGGACCAGCCCAGATGGTGGGCGAACTCGTGTACCAGGATGTGCGCGACCAGATCGTCGAGCGCCACGTCGCCGCGCTCGGCCCACTCGTCCAGGATCGCGCGGCGGAACAGGCGGATGGTGGCGGGTAGCGGCGCGGGGTCGGCATGGCTCGCCTCGGTGAGCGCGACGCCCTGATAGAGGCCGGTCAGCGCGAACGGGTCCTCGGCACCGACCTCGGCGAGGGTCTCGTCGGCGGCCAGATCCTCGACGACGACCACGACGCCGGCGGCGATGGCGCGGAACGGGTCGGGCAGCCGGGCGCGCGCACGCTCGGCGAGGGCAGCGATGGCCGCAGCATCGGGGGCGGCGACGCCGCGCCATTCGCCGCCGCCGCGGGGCCCCGCGAAGGCGTCTCGCGGGCCAGCGTGCCGGACGGGGTGCGGGCCGGCGCGACGACCAGCGGCCGGGGGAAAGGGGCGATGTTTCACGGGACCCCCCAGGAAACGGGCGCGCCGCACGCCGACGCTGCGGAGCGGTCGGCAGAGGCGACCGGTCGATATCATCGGGCGGGCGGCGGGCGCTGTCGAGGCCGGGGTCGGCAGAACCCTACAGTAAGACGCGAGCCGCCGTGGGCTTGGGTGGCGCACGAGCCGCCCATGGATCTGGCTGCGGCGCGGACCGCCGTGGACGGGATCCGGGCGCGGGCCACCCCGGGCCGCCTTGGGGCAGGTTCGGGCGCGAACCGCCCCGGGCCGCATCGGACCCGGGCGCGGGCTTGGCTGGGTGCGCGCCGCCCGGGCCCGGGTGGTGCCCGGGTGGGGCGCCGGTGGGGCGCGGGGCGGCCGGGTCGTGCGTGGCGGCCGCGGTCAGCGGGCGCCGATGCGCACCGTGGGGCCGTCGAAGGTGGGCAGCGACATCACGAACGGATCGGTGCGATACCCCAGCGCCTGTTCCTCGAGGATGCCGATCGCAATCTCCTCGCCCATGCGCAGGCTGTCATAGTAGTCGCTGTAGTAGTGCACGCCGGCCATGTTGCGCCCGATCGAAATGTTGGCCGCCAGCTTGTTGAGCTCGCCCTCCAGCGTCAGCGGCTTGTCGACCTCGACGCAGAGCAGGTTGTGGCCGCACCCCTTGCCGATCTTGTAGTCCGAGACATAGGCGACCGGCTTGTCGTCGCTCTTGCAGCGCTTGAACACCGCTTCCTGGTCCTTGTCGCCCTCGGGCAACACGAACACCGCGTCGGTGTCGAAGAACGCCTTCAGGATCGTCACGCAGGCGCCCGCCACCGTGGCGTGACCCGCGCCATAGGCCGGGTGCATGGGCGAGCCTTCGGGGAAGGCCATCGGCAGGAACGGCAGATCGTCGCCGCCCTGGGCGTCGTTGCTGGCCGAGACGCACGCGATTGTGCCCGGCTTCTTGGGGCCACCATTGTCGCTCAGGTGCGTCGCCATCGCCTGCAGCGCATGGCCCAGCTTGGCGAGACTGGCGTCGTTCTTGATGTGGTCGAGATACGCGAGCCGGCCCGCCAGCGCCTCGGGCCGGAGCCGGATGTGGTTGTTGAACTTCTGGAACCGCACGGCCTTGAGCGCGCGGGTCGAGACCTCGGTGACCAGGTTCAGGATGTGCGGGCCACCGTAGAGCGCGAAGCCTCCGGCATTCAGCGGCGGGCTGGCGCTGGACCGCACGCCCCCCGACACATAGCCGCCCTGGCCCGAGAGCGACCCGAACCCGGGGTCGAACGGCGCGCCCATGCCCAGCAGGATGAGGCAGGCGTTGAGGTATGCCTCGTAGAGCGCGTCGAAGTGCACGTAGGTCGCCAGATCCCGTGGCGTGGAGATAAAGCGCGTGCCCTCGTAAGTGTTCTTCTCGGGCCCGAAACCCTGCTGGACGAACAGCCAGTCGTCCTTGGTGATCATAAAGTCCTTGCACTCGGTCGCCTCGGCCACCTTTTGGTGGATCGAGATCGAGCCATAGGCGATGCGCCCCTCGTCGACCTTCGAGACGCCCGCGGGCATGCCGCCGTCGGGGCTGCCGATCAGCATGAACTGCGACAGGTAGGGACCGCGCTCGTTACCGGGACTGGAGCCGCGGAATGCCTCTTGCGCGGTGATGGTGCCGTCGTCGGCCGTGGTGCGGGGCCGGGCGTCGCCGGGGCCGTCGAGCGGGAAGCCGATGTTGTCGAGCCGGCCGATGGCGCTGTCGCCGCTGGCCTGCTTGGCGCCTTTCTTGGGCTTGGGCAGGGTCGGTTTGTAGACGGATTTGGCGTGGCAGGCCTTCAGCGTCTCGGT
>JBCCMW010000222.1:0-6951 GCA_039026175.1 Pseudomonadota bacterium | reverse complement strand
CGAGGGCCGGGTCATCAGCGCCCGCGCCAGCGCCACGCGCTGCTGCTGCCCGCCCGACAGTTGCGCGGGCAGGCGATCAGCCTGCGCCGCCATATCCACCAGCGCCAGCATCTCGCGCGCCGCGGCATGCCGGGCCGCGCGGTCCACGCCGCGCATCTTTTGGCTGAAGGCGACGTTGTCGATCGCGCTCAGGTGCGGGAACAGCGCATAGTTCTGGAACATCATCGCCGTGCCGCGGGCCGCCGGCGTCTTGTGGGTGATGTTCTCAGCGCCCAAGACGATGTCGCCGTCGCTCACCGCCTCGTGCCCCGCGATCATGCGCAGCGTCGTCGACTTGCCACAGCCGGACGGGCCCAGCAGGCAGCAGTAGCTGCCGCCCGGGATCCTCTGCGAGATGCGGTTCACGGCCACGACGTCGCCAAAGCGACGCGAGACCGCCACGAGCTCGATTTGGCTGTTCGTGCTCATCTATCCACGGCGCGTTGCTGACCTGTCGCGTGCAGCAAGTCTCGTGCCAGGGGAAAAACCGCGACCTCGCCTCGCTCGCCGGTTGTCGGCCGCCGCATGCCCTGCAGGTCTGCACAGATTTGAGGCAGCACGTCGGCGCGCGCAGCAACACGCTGGCCCGTCGCGCGGTCGTGGGCGGGTCAGTCCACGAAGGTCGAGAACGGCGCCAGGCGCAGGCCCGCGGTCTCGACGCCCTGCCGGATCGCGCGCGCCATGGCGACGGCCCCGGGACTGTCGCCGTGCACGCACACGGTGTCGATCCGCACCGGCAGGCGCCGCCCGCCGGTCGAGCGGATGGCCCCGTCCTCCAGCATCTGCAGCACCCGCGCCGTCGCTTCGGCCGGATCGTGCAGCACCGCGCCCGGCGCGCGCCGCGGCGTCAGGTTGCCCTCGTCGTCATAGGTTCGGTCGGCATAGATCTCGTTGGCGATGCGCAGCCCGTGCCCGCGCGCCGCGCGGTCCAGCGCGTTGCCCGGCATCACCACCAGGATCAGGTCCGGATCTGTCGCCTTGACCGCCGCGGCCACCGTGTCGGCCAGCCCGGGGTCGACCGCGGCCATGTTGCCCAGGCTCCCGTGTGTCTTGACGTGCGTGGCCGGGTGGCGGCCGATCCGCGCCATGCCGGCCAAGGCGGCGATCTGGTACTGGATCATGTTGCGCACGCTCTCGGGCCCGTCGCCCCGCATCTCGCGCCGGCCAAAGCCCCACAGGTCCATAAAGCCGGGGTGCGCGCCGATGGCCACGCCCTTGTCCCGCGCCGTCGCCACGCTCTGCGCGATCACGTCCGGGTCGCCGCCGTGGAAGCCGCAGGCCAGGTTCGCGGTCGTCACGATGTCCAGCATCGCGGCGTCATCGCCCAGGGTGTAGGCGCCCCAGCTTTCGCCCAGATCGGCATTCAGGTCGACGCGGTCGATCACGGGGCCACCCTCAACGCGGAGTTCCCGGCAGTTTGGGCAGAGGATCGGATGCTCGCAACCCGTGTTCCCGCGCCGTCGTGCGCGCCGCGCATCCTGCCCGTCGGCGAGGCGGCGCTGTCGGTCGAGTTCGGCGACCGAGTGGCGCCCGAGGTAAACGCCGCCGTCCTCGCGCTGGACGCGCTGATCGCCGCGGCGCCCATCGCCGGGGTGGTCGAGACGGTGCCGACCTATCGTGCGCTGCTGGTCCATTTCGACCCGCTGGCGGTCGCGCCCGCGGCGCTGGAGACGCTGCTCGCACCCCTCGCCGCCCAGGCCGTGGCCGAGCCCGCACGCGCGGGGCAGGGGCGGCTGTGGCACCTGCCCGTCGCCTATGGCGGGGCGCACGGCATCGACCTTGCCACCCTGGCCGCGCGCCACGGGATGGCCGAGGGCGAGGTCGTGCGCCGCCACAGCGCCGAGGTGTATCGTGTCTATATGCTCGGCTTTGCGCCCGGCTTTGCGTATCTGGGCGCGCTCCCGGCGGCGCTGGTCACCCCGCGCCGGGCCGAGCCGCGGCTGACCACGCCCGCGGGCAGCGTGTCGATCGGCGGGGCACAGACGGCCGTGACCTCGATGGCCGTGCCCAGCGGCTGGCACCTGATCGGGCGCACCCCGGTGCCCACCTTCACCCCTGCGGCCGAGCGGATGTGCCTGTTCGAGCCCGGCGACAGGGTGCAGTGCCGGCCCATCGCCGCGGCGGATTTCGAGGCGCTGGCTGGCCGGATCGCCCGCGGCGAGTACGGCCTCGTGCCCGAGCCCGCCTCGTGATGCTGCTGCGGCTGATCGAGGCGGGACCCTGGGTGTCGATCCAGGACAGCGGACGGCTGGGCTACCAGCGCTATGGCATCGGGCCCAGCGGCGCGATGGACCCCGTTTCGCTTGCGCTCGCCAATCGGCTGGTCGGCAATCCGCCCGCCACCGCCGCGCTCGAGATCCGGGCACCCGGGATTACCGTGGTGGTCGAGGGCGGTCCCGTCGCGCTGGCCGTGGCGGCGCCCGAGGCGCGGGTCGCGCTGGACGGAGCGCCCCACGCCGACAACGCCACCGTCCGCCTGACCCCCGGCCAGCGGCTGAGGGCGGGGCCGGGACCCGGTGCGGCCTATGCCTATCTCGCGCTGGCGGGCGGGTTCGCGCTGGCCGAGGCGTTCGGCAGCCTGTCGTTCCACGCCCGATCGGGCATCGGCGGGCTGGGGGGCCGGGCGCTGGCGGCAGGCGACGCCCTGCCGTTGGTGCCGCCACCGCCGGCGGTGCCGGATCTGGTCGCTCTCGCCCCGCCCGTGCACCCGGCGCTGGGCGACGGCCCGATCCGGGTGATCGAAGGACCGCAGGCCGACCATCTTGCGGCCGAGGCGCGGGCGGCGCTGTACGGCGAAGCCTGGGCCGTGCAGCCACGGTCCGACCGCATGGGGGTGCGGCTTGCGGGCACCCGGCTGCAGCATTCGGCCAAGGGGGCGGAAACGATCTCGGACGGGGTCGTGCTGGGCAGCATCCAGGTGCCGGGCAACGGGTTGCCCATCGTGCTGGGCGCCGACCGCCAGACGACCGGCGGCTACCCAAAGGTCGCGGTCGTCGCGCGCGCCGACCAGCCCCGCTTTTTCCAGGCCCCGCCGGGCCGCACCGTGCGCTTTGCCCCGATCACCCGGGACCAGGCGGTCGCAGCGCTGGCCGCCCACCGGCGCGCCGTGGCGGACATGCGCGTGGTGCCGGCCGGGCGGCTGCCCGACACCGCCGCGCTGATGGCCGAGAACCTGATCGACGGGGTCTATGGGGGCGAGCGCGACTGACCGCGCTCAGGCGCCCACCGGATCGCCCGCCCCTTTGCGCGCGACGATCAGGCCATAGGCCGAGGGCTCGCGGTGGCGCGCGAAGTCAAAGATCGTCTGGCGATAGCGCACCCCCATGTCGAGGTCGACCTCGGCCGCGATCACCTCGTCCTCCAGCGACCGGGCCATGGCCACGATCTCGCCCGAGGGGGCGACGATCACGCTCTGCCCCACCATCATCGAGCCTTCCTCGCGCCCGCACTTGGCCGTGCCCACCACCCAGGTCGCGTTCTGGTAGGCGCCGGCCTGCATCGACAGGTGGTTGTGGAACTGGGTCAGCCCGTCGATGTCCCCGTGGCCCGTGTGGTCGACGGGCGTGTTGTAGCCGAGCGCGATCAGGTCCACGCCCTGCAGCCCCATCACGCGGTACGCCTCGGGCCAGCGGCGGTCGTTGCAGATCATCATGCCCATGCGCCCGCCGAAGCCCTCGAACACCGGGAAACCCAGGTTGCCGGGCTCGAAATACCGTTTCTCCAGGTGCTGGAAGGCGCGGCCGGGCTGGGGCGCGTCGTGGCCCGGCAGGTGCACCTTGCGGTACTTGCCCAGGATCGCGCCGTCCGGGCCCACCAGGATGGCGGTGTTGAAGTGCCGCGTGCGCCCGTGCTCGACCACCCGCTCGGCATAGCCCAGGTAGAACCCGACGCCGAGCGCTGCCGCCGTCTCGAACAGCGGGCGCGTGGCGGGGCCGGGGACCGCGTCCTCGTACCAGGCCGACAGCGCGGCCTCGTCCTCGATCATCCAGCGGGGGAAGAAGGTGGTGAGCGCCAGCTCGGGGAACACCACCAGCCGCGCGCCCCGGCCGTGCGCCTCGCGCAGCATCGCGACCAGGCGGGCGACGGCGGACTGGCGCGGCTCGTCCCGCGCGATCGGGCCCATTTGGGCGGCGGCGACGACCAGGCGGCGGGACATCGGCCTCAACCGCGCCGGCTCGCGGCGGTCGCGGCGGCATCCACCGCCCCGTCGCGGATCACCACGCCGTAGTCGCGCTCGGCGCTTTCGGCCGAGACGATGCCGTCCAGCACGTCCTCCAGCACCGCCTCGGCCGGGCGCTCGAACGCGGGGCCGTAGCCGCCGGCCGAGGGGCCGACCGCCAGGAACGTGTCGCCCTGCGCCGCCACCCGGTAGGGCACCTTCGAGGGCAGCGCCTCGCGGCTGCCGTCGGCGTGGATCAGGTGCAGCTCGCCCGGCCGGCCGTCGGCCCCGCTCTCGAACCCCCAGGGCGCGAACTAGTGGCCCTCGCCCTCGACCGAGAACCCGCCGGGTTCCAGGAACTGGAAGGCCCGGAGCGCGCCGACGCCGCCCCGGGTACGCCCCGCGCCGCAGCTGTCCTCGCGCAGCTCGTAGCGCATCACGCGCATGGGCAGGTGGCTCTCGATATCCTCGATCGGGTTGTTGCGGGTGTTGGCGTACAGCGTGTCGACCGCGTCCATCCCGTCCTTGGCATAGCGCCCGCCGTACGAGCCCTCGAAGATCTCCATGTGCACCCAGTGGGTCTCCTCGCGCAGGCCCGAGAACGCGATGACCTTGAGATTGCCGATGCCGGCGGACACCTGCTGGGGCACCGCCTCGGCCAGCGCCTTCATCACCGTGTCCGCGAGCTGGTTGCCGGGCGTAAAGCGCGCGATCACGGGGGCGGGGAAGATCGGGTTGGCCAAGCACCCGCGCGGCGCGACGATGGTGATCGGGCGCGTAAGACCCGAGTTCTGCGGGATCTCGCCATAGGTTTCGGCATCCAACAGGACCGAGCGGACGGTCAGCCAGATCGCGATATCGACCGTGCCGACCAGCGGCATGTTGATCGGCCGGTCGCTGACCTGGTCGGCGGTGCCCGTCAGGTCGACCACCATGCCGTCGCCCTCGATCGTGATGGTCACGGCGATGGGCAGGTCGCGCCGCTCGGGGTCGTCTAGGAACCCGTCGATGTGGGTCACGGCCTTATAGGTGCCGTCGGGCACGGCGCGGATCGCCTCGCGCATCAGCCGCTCGGAATAGTCCATCAGCGAGCGGCTGGCCGCGCGGACGGTGGCCAGCGAGTAGCGCGCGATCAGGTCGCGAAACCGCTCGGCCCCGATCTGGCAGGCGGCGACCTGGGCCTCCATGTCGCCCACCACCAGGGCGGGCGCGCGGACGTTGTCGCGCAGGATCTGCCACACCGGCGCGTTCACCACCCCGCCGTCGTACACCTTGATCGCCTTGAACTGCAGCCCCTCGGCATAGACGTCCAGCGCGTCGACGATGCCGCAGGACCCGGGGCTGAGCGCGCCGACGTCCAGGTGGTGCGCCGTGGTGCCGGCAAAGCCGACCAGCACGTCGTCGTGGAACACGGGCACGATCAGGGCGATGTCCGGCCCGTGGCTGGCCCCGCCGTAGGGGTCGTTGTGCATGATCACGTCGCCCGGCTTGAACGTGTCGCCGCGGCGCGCGAACACCTCGATCACGTTGCGCACATAGCCGGGGATGGGGCCGGACTGCAGGGGCGTGGACTGCACCGACTCGGCTAGCTGGTTCCCCTCGTCATCGGTCAGCGCGGTGCCGAAATCCTCGCTCTCGCGGATGATCGAGGAGTAGGACATCCGCATGAGCTTGTAGCCCATCTCGATTGCGATGTTCTGCAGGGCGCCCTGGATGACGCTGGCGGTGATCGGGTCGATCTCGGCGGCCGTATCGATCGCGGTGTCGGGCATGGCGCGCTCCCTCAGACGGCGATGGTGATGACGATATTGCCCGCGCGGTCCACGCGGAAGCGGTCGCCGGGGCGCACGACGGTGGTGCTGTCCTGCTGCAGGATCACGGCGGGGCCCTCGATCTCGTCGTCCACCGGCAGGGCGTCGCGGCGGTAAAAGGCAGTGTCCACCGTCTCCAGCGCCGTGCCGATGCGGAAGACCGAGGGCCGCGTGGCGACCAGCGCCGCGTCGCGGCTGCCGGGGGCGGGCGCGCCCGCGGGGGTGATCTTCTGCGTCTCGCCGATGCCGGTCAGGCGCACGTTGACGATCTCCTTGGGGCTGTCGGGGAACGAACGCCCGTACTCGGCCTCGTGCCGGCGTTCGAACTCGGCGAACAGCGCCGCTTCGGTGGCGGGGTCGAAGGCGCCTTGGGGCACCGGGATGCGCAGCTCGTAGCCCTGGCCCACGTAGCGGATGTCGGCGGTGCGCTTGAAGGTAACGCGCCCGGCCTCGACCCCGTCGGTGCGATATTGGGCCAGCAGTGCGGCCTCCATCTCGGCGAAGCGCGCTTCGATGGCGGGGTGGTCGATCTTGCCCGACACGACGAACGCCGTGCGGATCGCGTCGTACTGCAGGTCCGTGGTCAGCAGCCCGATGGCCGAGGTGATGCCGGGGTGCGCGGGCACGATCACCTCGGGGATCGACAGCATCGCCGCGACCTCGGCCGCGTGCAGCGGCCCGCCGCCGCCGAACGCCACCAGCGCAAAGTCGCGGGGGTCCAGCCCCTTCTGCACGGTGCGCGAGCGGATGGCGTTGGCCATGTTGGCGTTCAGGATCGTCACGATCCCCTCGGCCGCGGCCAGCCGCTCCATCCCAAAGGCCGCGGCCAGCCCGTCCACCGCGCGCTCGGCCGCCGGGGCGTCCAGCGTCATGGCGCCGCCCAGGAAGTTGTCGGGGTCCAGCCGGCCCAGCACCACGTTGGCGTCGGTCACCGTCGGCTCG
>JBCCMW010000221.1:0-6962 GCA_039026175.1 Pseudomonadota bacterium | reverse complement strand
GGTCAGCCGGTGGCCGGCGGCGATGGCATAGCCGTGGCGGGGAGCGACATGCGACATGGCGGCGTGATCGGGCGGTGCCGCGACGCTGTCAACGCCAGGCGGCGTGCATCGGACGCCCCGCTGCCGCGATGCCGCCGGATCGCCGCGCCCCCGTGCCGCGTCCGCTCCCAGCGCCCCCGCCGGATCCTGCCGGATCCCCCCGGATCCCCCCGGATCTTGACGGACCTTGAAGGGGCGCCATGTGCCCGCGACCGCACCGCTGGCGCTGCCGTTGGCTGTGGGCGCAGCACCGAGCCGCACTCTCGATATGGCGATCTTTGAGAAGCGCCATGGCGGCGTCGCGCGGTCTGCCCTTCTTGCGCGGGTACGATGCACCTCGGGATGGACGAGCCGTCGCACGATCCGAGATGGACGGATCGGCGCGCGACCCGGGATGGTGGGGCTGTCGCGCAACCCATGATGGAAGAGCTGTCGCGTGACCCGGCACCGGCGGGCCAAGGCGGACCCGGGATGGGCGGGCGGTCGGGCGACCCGAGATGGGTGGGCCGTCGGGCGACCCGGGATGGGCGGGCCTTGGCGCGACCAGGGGTTGGCGGGCCTTCGCGCGACCCGGGACCGGGGGGCCACGGCGCGACCGGGACCGGCGGGCCGTGGCGCGACGCGGGGAGGGCGGGCCGTGGCGAAACCCACTCAATGGGTGGGCCGTGCCGCAACCCGCCCTTGCCAGCGAGGGGACGGTGTCAGCCCCGGATGCCGCCCCCGCTGGCGGAGGGGACGGGGCGCAGGCTCGGCGGCAGGCGCCACAGGGCCGACTGCAGCTCCAGTGTCACGCTCACCCGGTAGTCGTTGGTGCTGCCCTTGGGCGAGAACCAGTTCCCGACGGCACCGAAGTTGAAGACATGGCTGTCCGACGTCACGCCAAAGGCCATCTGCGTACGGCGTCCGCGGCGAATGTCGTAGCGCCCGGCCATCGAGCCCCAGCGCCGCGGGCTCCCGCGCGTCACGCGCGTCGGCGGATTGGCGCCCGCCGGGAACATGTCGAACGAGGCGTTGCTGCGCCCGTCGCCCACCTCGATCTCCAGCGACAGGGTACCGTAGCCCTCGCGCGCCAACGTGGCGCCCACCATGTCGGGCACGCCCGCGCCAACGGCATAGGCAGGGATCACCAGGCAGGTGATCTCGTAGGCCTGATTGCCACGACCGGGGGCCACCAGCGTACCGCTGAAGCTGGCGCGCGCCACCAGCGTGCCCGGCCGCGGTCCCTTTTCCAGATCGAGGACGATACGACGCTCGCCGGCGCATCCCTCCTTGCCCACCAGCGCGCCCAGCCGGCGGGAGAGGTTCCACAGATCGGCGAAGTAGTCGGCGCTGCGCTCACTCGCGGACCGGGTGCGATGGTAGATCCCGGCCAACAGCCGCCGGCGTGCCTCGGCGCTCAGATCGCGGTCTTCGGCACGGCGCACCGCGGCATCGATGTAGTCGAGCTGGTCGTAGGTGATCACGCTCGGCAGCTCGCGCTCGCCGATGATGTTGAGGGCCTGCAGCATCGCGTCGATCTCGTCGTCGCGCATCTTGCCGGTGCCGCGCAGGGCGCGGAGACGGGGCGCCAGATCAGCGCGTGTCCGCTCCATCTCGGCAGCTTCCGCGCGCGTGAGCGGGAGCAGGTCGTAGGGGCCCGGCCAGACCTCGGCCGTGAAATCGCTGGGCACGGCGTTACGCGCAGCGGCCGTCGGCTTTTCCTCCTCGGCCCCCATGCAGCCTGGCAGCGCGATCACGAGAGCAAGGGCGAGGGCCGTGCGGAACGGTCGAAAATGCATGTTGGTTCTCCACAGTGGCAATGCCGCTGCCACGGCCGGGAACCGTCGTTCCGTCGGTGCCCGGCACGTGTCGCCCCCAACCGCTCGCCCAGAAAAGTGGTGGGGGTGAGGCGCGCCCCGTGCCGCGCGCTGTCGCGTGCAGCGAGGCCCTTGCGTCCAGTCCCGCGTGCTCGAAAGAGCGCCCAATCTACGGACACAGTCTCGGAACCCGGTCCCGGAACCTGGTCTTGGGGAGCGAGTCTCAGGACCAAGTCTCAGGACCAAGTCTCTGGGGTCCCTTCCGGATCGGCCGAGCGCGGGCTGGTTCTACGCGCCCCGGCGCCCCGAGCCCCGAGCCCCGAGCCCGGTGCTGGTGCCCGAGACTGGGTGCGCCGGAACCCGGGCGTGGGATCAGGCGGCGCGGATCGCGCAGGCGCGGACGTCTTCGCCCACGTGGGGCTCGTACTGGGCGAAGTTGTCGGCGAACATCGCCACCAGCCGCGCCGCCTCGGTGTCGTAGGCCGCCGGATCGGCCCAGGTCGAGCGCGGGTCCAAAAGCGCCGCGTCGACGCCCGGCACGCTGACCGGCACCTCGAAGCCGAAGTTGGGATCGGCGCGGAAGGCCATGCCCGCCAGCGACCCGTCGAGCGCGGCCGACAGCAGGGCGCGCGTCGCCTTGATCGGCATGCGCGCGCCGCCCGTCGCCGCGCTGCCACCCGACCAGCCGGTGTTCACCAGCCAGCAGGTAGCGCCGGTCGTCGCGATCTTGTCGCGCAAGAGCGCGCCATAGACTTCGGGTCGCCGCGTCCTAAAGGGCGCGCCGCCGCAGGTCGAGAAGGTCGGCGCCGCCTCGGACAGGCCCTTTACGGTGCCCGCGACCCTGGCGGTGAAGCCCGACAGCAAGTGGTACATCGCCTGCGCCGGGGTCAGTCGGGCGATCGGCGGCATCACCCCAAACGCGTCGCAGGTCAGCATGACGATATTCTTGGGGATGCCCGCCAACCCCGTGGCCGAGGCATTCGAGATATAGTGCAGCGGGTAGGCGCAGCGCATGTTCGCCGTCAGGCTGTCGTCGGCGAAGTCCAGCGCGCGGGTGTCGGCATCGTAGACCATATTCTCGATAACCGTCGCAAAGCGCGTGGTGGTGGAGAAGATCTCGGGCTCGGCCTCGGGCGACAGGTTGATGGTCTTGGCGTAGCAGCCGCCTTCGAAGTTGAAGAGACCCTCGTCCGTCCAGCCGTGCTCGTCATCGCCCACCAGCGTGCGCGCGGGGTCGGCGGACAGCGTGGTCTTGCCGGTGCCCGACAGGCCGAAGAACACCGCCGCGCCCGCGGGGTTGCCCGTGGCGTGGTTGGCCGAACAGTGCATCGGCATCACGCCTCGGCCCGGCAGGATGAAGTTCAGGATCGAGAAGATCGATTTCTTGTTCTCGCCCGCGTAGCTGGTGTCGGCGACCAGCACGAGCCGGCGCTCGAAGCTGACGGCGATTACCGTCTCGCTGCGGCAGCCGTGGCGCGCGGGATCGGCCTTGAAGCTGGGGCAGTTCAACACCGTGAACTCGGGCGTGAAGCCGGCCAGCTCGTCACGCTCGGGGCGGCGCAGCATGTGGCGGATGAACAGCGAGTGCCAGGCAAGCTCGTTCACCAGGCGCACGTTCAGCCGGTGCGCGGGGTCGGCGCCGGCGAAGAGGTCTTGGACATAGTATGTGCCGCCCTGCATGTGGGCGAGCATGTCGCGGTACAGCCGCTCGAACGCGTCGGCGTCCATCGCGGCGTTGTTGTCCCACCAGATGTCGGCCTCGACCGACGGTTCGCGCACCACGAATTTGTCCTTGGGCGAACGTCCGGTGTGGCGGCCGGTTTCGACCAGCAGCGTGCCGCCCTGGCCGAGGTGTCCCTCGCCGTGGCGGATGGCAGCCTCGACAAGACCGGGCTCGGTGAGGTTGTAGTGCACCGCGGCGAGGCCTGCGATGCCCATATCCTCCAGTCGGCACGTCGGATTTACCAGACCGCTCTCCATACGCCCGTTCTCCTGTTCGCTACCGACGCCGCCCGCGCCGCCCCTGATGCCGCTCTGGCGACGCCGCTGGCGCGGCCGTGGCCACGCCGGCGCCCAGGCAACGCCGGATCCGTTCCCACGGTCCCGCGCTGCAAACGGCCCCCACACGCTGTGCGTGCGGGATGTAGAGCATCGCCCAAAGTGGCGTCCACCCTTACGCAATCCTTCGATGTGAGGAGGGTAGGCGACGGCAGGGGCAGCACACAAATCGACCGAGGCTGGCGCGGCTGGCTGACCGATCTTGAAGCCTCGTTCCAGAATGGGGCAGCAATGACGGTATACGCCCAAATTCCGCCATCGTCGCGACGCGACTGAAGATTAAATCGGAGATTGCAACCTTCCCGCCAGAGAGGTGGGTCGGGGGCACGCCGGACCGGTTGGGGGGAGGAGGCGGCACCGGCGAGACGGTGTCCGCGGCCGGGTTCGGCGGCGCACGGCGGCGCATGGCGGCGCGCAAGCATGGCCCGCGGGGGGCCGTAGAGGGGAATGACGATGGCGACGATCGCCCTGGTCGATGACGACCGGAACATTCTGACGTCCGTGTCGATGGTCCTCGAAGCCGAAGGCTACGAGGTGCGGACCTACAACGACGGCGCTTCGGCGCTGACGGCACTGACCAGCACGCCGCCGGACCTGGCGATCCTGGACATCAAGATGCCGCGCATGGACGGCATGGAGCTGCTGCGCCGGCTGCGGCTGAAGTCGGAGCTGCCGGTGATCTTCCTCACCTCCAAGGACGAGGAGATCGACGAGGTGATCGGCCTGCGCATGGGCGCCGACGATTACGTGCGCAAGCCGTTCTCGCAGCGCCTGCTGGTGGAGCGGATCCGCGCCGTCCTGCGCCGCCGCGAGGTGCCGGCCGAGGGCGAGAAGGTCGAGCGCAGCGAAACCGACAAGGTGCTGCGCCGCGGCCGGCTGGAGATGGACCCGATGCGCCACTCCAGCACCTGGGACAGCAAGCCCGTCACCCTGACGGTGACCGAGTTCCTGATCCTGCACGCGCTGGCCCAGCGGCCCGGCTTTGTCAAAAGCCGCGATCAGCTGATGGACGCGGCCTATGACGATCAGGTCTACGTGGACGACCGCACCATCGACAGCCATATCAAGCGTATCCGCAAGAAGTTCCGTGACGTCGACGAGAGCTTTAACTCGATCGAGACGCTGTACGGCGTCGGCTACCGCTATAAAGAAGTGTGACGCCAGAGAGCCTTAAGGCCGCCCTCGCCGCAGGGGCAACACGTCTCAAGGACGTGGCGCTGCGGAGTCTTGCAGGCCCGCTGCCCGGCGAGCGGCGGCTGGCCGAGGAGGGTGCGCGCGGCCCCGGCGCGGGGCCTGGCCGAGCGGGTCACGCCCGTCGCCCGGCACCGGGCGGTGTGCCCTCGGCGCTTGGCCCCATGCCGGGCGGTCCGCTGTTCGGGCTGGACCGGCGGCCGCGGCCCTCGTCGATGCGCCAGCGCATCCTGATCGGCCTGCGCCGCTCGGCGCCGTTCTCCTCGCTGCAGCGCCGGATCATCTTCTTCAACCTGATCGGCCTCGCGGTCCTGGTGTTCGGGGTGCTCTACCTCAACCAATTCCGGTCGGGGCTGATCGAGCAGCGCTTCCAATCCCTGTCGGTCGAGGGCGAGATCATCGCGCTGACCATCGCCGAGGCGGCCGGCGAGTTCCGCGAGGAGGAGGTGATCGGCGCGCTCACCCGCCCCGAACTGGACACCGAGGCGGCGGGCAAGATCCTGGCCAGCCTGACCCGTCCCGCGCGGGTGCGGGCGCGGCTCTACGACACCGACCTGCGGCTGATCTTGGACACCCGCGCCACCCCGGCGGGCGCCTCGACCATCGTGTCCAGCGCACTGCCGCCCCCGGGGGCCGAACGCTCGCCGGGCCCGATCGAGCAGCTCGAGCGGCTGTACGATGACCTGATCTTTCCGTCCGAGCAGGACGACGCGGTCTATGCCGAGGTCGCGCAGGTCGGCATCAGCCTGGCCCCCGAGGTGCGCCAGGCCGCGCTGGGCAGCACGGTGAACGCGGTCCGCGTGAACTCGGAGCAGAACCTGATCGTGTCGGTCGCGCTGCCGGTGCGCCGGTTCAAAAGTGTCCTGGGCGTGCTGGTCCTGTCGACCGAGGGCGACGACATCAATGCCATCGTGCGGCGCGAGCGGGTCGGCATCCTGCAGATCTTCGTGACCGCCTCGATCGTGTCCATCGGCCTCAGCGTCCTGCTGGCCAACACGATCGCCGCGCCCATCCGCAAGCTGGTGCACGCCGTCGATCCGGTCGGCACCTCGGCCGCGCGCCCGCTGAACCCCGACAAGATCGAGATCCCGGACATGACGACCCGGGCCGACGAGATCGGCGACCTGTCGCAGAGCCTGATTCGCATGACCGAGGCGCTGTATCGCCGGATCGAGGCGATCGAGAGCTTTGCCGCCGACGTCGCGCACGAGATCAAGAACCCGCTGACCTCGATGCGCTCGGCCATCGAGACGTTCAGCTATGCCAAGACGCCCGAACAGCGCCAGCGCCTGCTGGACGTGATCATGTCCGACGTCAAGCGGCTGGACCGGCTGGTGACCGACATCTCGAACGCCTCGCGCCTGGACGCCGAGTTGGTGCGCGAGCGGATGGACGAGTTCGACCTCGGCACCCTGCTCGAGAGCCTGGCCAGCGTGACCCGCGGGCAGGGCGAAGCGCGCGAGGTCGCCGTGGCGCTGAACCTGCCCGACGATGGCCTCGTCGCGCGGGGGCTGGAGGGGCGGCTTGCGCAGGTCTTCGCCAACCTCCTGGACAATGCGCTGTCGTTCTCGCCCGAGGGCACGACGATCACGGTGGACTGCAAGACCTTCGACGACGGGCTGACCGTGACCGTGTCCGACCAGGGCCCCGGCATCCCCGAGGATAACCTCAATTCGATCTTCGAGCGGTTCTACTCCGAGCGGCCGGAGGAGAGTTTCGGCAATCACTCTGGCCTCGGCCTCGCGATCTGCAAGCAGATCGTCGAGGCGCACGGTGGGCGCATCACCGCGGGCAACCAGCGCCCGGCGGGCGCAGGTACCGACACCCCCGCGCGGGGCGCCCGGTTTCTGGTCGAGCTGCCGCTGTGGGAGTGGCGGG
>JBCCMW010000220.1:0-6995 GCA_039026175.1 Pseudomonadota bacterium | reverse complement strand
CGCTGGTGCTGGTCGGCGGCGGCGGCTGGGACCGCGATGCGGGCGGGCGCGCCGCGCTGGACGCGCTGACCCGCGCGCTGGGCACCGCAGAGGTGCCGCTGGCCGTGACCTTTCGCTGCCAGGATCTGGTCGACAACACCGCCCCCGCCTATGCCGGCGATGCGGGCGTGGGCATGACGCCCGCGATGAAGCGCCTGGTGGGCGAGGCCGAGGTGATCGTCGCCATCAACACCCGGTTCGGCGAGACCTCGACCGACGGCTATACGCTGCTGCAGGTGCCCGAGCCCCGCCAGCGGCTGATCCACGTGCACCCCAGCGACGGGGAGATCGGCAAGGTCTACCAGGCCCACGCCGCCCACCACGCAGGCCCCGCCGCCTTTGCCGCGGCATTGGCCGAGGCGCTGCCCGCTGTGCCCGAGGGCGGCAGCGCCGCCGCGCGCCGCGCCTGGGCGGCCGAGGCGCGGGCGGGTTACCGGGCCGTGTTCGATCTGCCGGCGCAGCCCGAGGGGTTGGACATGGGCGCCGTGATGGCCGTGCTGCGCGCGCGCCTGCCGGCCGACGCGATCCTGACCAACGGCGCCGGCAACTTCGCCATCTGGCCCTCCAAGCTGTTCGTCTTCGGCCCCGACCACCGGCTGCTGGCGCCCCAGGCGGGGTCGATGGGCTACGGCGTGCCTGCGGCCATCGCCGCCAAGCTGCGCTACCCCGACCGCACGGTCGTGTGCTTCGCCGGCGACGGGGACGTGCAGATGAGCCTCTCGGAACTGGGCACCGCCCTGCAGGCCCGGGCGCAGCCGGTGATCCTGGTGCTGAACAACGGCTCGTACGGCACCATCCGCATGCACCAGGAGCGAGAGTATCCCGGCCGTATCAGCGCCACCCGGATCGAGAACCCGGATTACGTCACGCTGGGCCACGCCTATGGGATGCTGGCCGAGCGGGTGGCCGAGACCGAGGCGTTCGCCCCGGCGCTGGAGCGCGCGCTCGCCTCGCCCACCGGCGCGCTGCTGGAACTGATCGTGCCGACCGAGGCGATCACCCCGCGCCAGTCGCTGTCGGCCATTCGCGCCGCGGCCGAGGCGGCGCTGGCCCGGGGCGGCGAGCCCGCGTGAGCGGCCGCGTCGTCGTCATCGGCGGCGGCATCGTCGGCACCTCGGTCGCCTGGCACCTGGCCTGCGATCTGGGCTGGGGCGGGTGCGTCACGGTGCTGGAGCGCGATCCGACCCTGGCGCAGGCCTCGACCGGGCGCTCGGCCGCGGGCATCCGCCAGCAGTTCACGACCGCCGTCAACATCCGCCTGTCGCGCTACGGTCTGGACTTTCTGCGCCGCTTTCGCACCGAGGAGGGCGAGGCGGTCCGCCTCGTTGAGAACGGCTATCTGATCCTGGCGGGCGATGCGGCACAGGCGGCGGCGCTCGGGCGGGCGCACGCGCTGCAGCGGGCCGAGGGTGCGGACGTCGCGCTGCTCTCGCCCGCCGAATTGGCGGCGCGGTTTCCGCATCTGGCGACCGGGGATCTGACGCTCGCCAGCCTGGGCCTGTCGGGCGAGGGATGGTTCGATCCGGTGCTGCTGACCGCGGCCATGCGCCGGGCCGCCATCGCGGCGGGTGCCGCGTGGCAGGCGGCCGAGTCTGCGGGGATCGAGCGGGGCGCCGATGGCGCGGTCTGCGGCGTGCGGCTGACCGAGGGCGGCACCGTCTCGGCCGACTGGGTGGTGCTGGCCGCCGGGGTGCGTGCCGCGCGCCTTGGCGCGACCGCCGATGTCGCGCTGCCGGTCGAGGCGCGCAAGCGCACCGTCTTCTGCATCGCGTGCGCCGAACCGCCGGCCGGGCGCGCGCGGCTGCCGCTGATGGTCGATCCCAGCGGGCTCTGGTGCCGACCCGAGGGAGCGGGCTTTATCGCAGGCCGCCATCCCGTACCCGACCCGCCCGCGGCGCCCGACGATCTGGAGCCTCGCTCGCACGAGTTCGACAGCGTGATCTGGCCCACCCTGGCGGGGCGCGGGACGTGCTTTGAAGCGCTGCGCCTGACGGGGCTCTGGGCCGGCCATTATGCCTGGAACACGCACGATCAGAACGCGATCCTGGGCCCTGCGCCTGGTGTGCCCAACCTGCTGCTGGCCTGCGGCTTCTCGGGCCACGGCGTGCAACAGGCGCCGGGCGTCGGTCGCGCGCTGGCCGAGTGGATGGTGCACGGGCGCTATCGCACGTTGGACATTGCGGCGCTGCACGCCGAGCGGCTGACCGGGGCGCCCGAGGTCGAGGGCGCGGTGTACTGAACACGCCCAGGGCGCGGGGTATCGGGCGCGCCCGGGGCGCGGGATATCGGACGCGCCCGGGGCGCGGGGTATCGAACGCGGCTAGGCGCGGGGTATACGACGCGGCTGGGAGCGTGGGCGGCACGCGCAAAACGGCGGCCGGGGCCGCCGTTTCCGCGCTGTCTCTCGCGCGTGGGGCGCGTCAGGCGATGGCGACCTCCTCGAACGCGGCGGCCGGCTGGGCCGGCGCCGGCCGCGCGCCGCGGACGCGGCCCATATCCTCGTTCATGGTGAAGTTCGAGATCGGGCGGCCATAGACGCTGCAGTGCACGTCGTAATGATGCTCGTTGACGAAGGTGTCCGAGCCCCGCTGCGCGTTCTCGATCAGTTGGCCACGGTAGTTGGTCGGCTTCTTCTTGTAGCCGTTGGACTTGGTGTCCTTCAGGCACTTCTCCTTGATCGCGGTATAGTTCGCCAGGATCGCGTTGGGGGTCAGCGGAGTGCCCCCGGTCAGCTCGGTGCCGTTGTCCTTGAGGAACTTCTCGCACAGATGCCGGCCGATGGTCAGCGTCTCGGCGTACTTGGGGTCGAAGTTGGCCGAGGCGGAGTGATGGCCCGGCATCGGATAGATCTGCAGGCTCTTGCCCTCGGTGTCGGTGCCGGGCTTCCACTTCGGCACCACGCACTGGAAGTTCTTGTCCTTCCAGATCAGCCAGATCGGGATCTTGCCCATGTGCTGTACTTCGGTGTGCTTGACGTTCTCCTGCACGATCGAGTGGTAGCGGTTGACGATCGGCGGCAATTCGGTCGGGTCGCAGTCGATCAGCTGCTTGAACCGCTTCATGCGGCGAAATTCGTCGTTGATGTGCCCGTTGCTCAGGTTAAAGCCGCCCGGCACCGGGTCGAACGCGAAGATGTTCACCTTGATCTTGGAGGTCGAGACCACCGGGTCCTTGTTCAGCACGTGGGCGAGCATGATGCAGGAGTAGCCGCCGCGGCTGAAGCCGACCATGTTGATGTGCTTGATCGCCTTGGGATTGGCCCACAGCTGGTAGCGGATCCAGGACCAGGCCTGCAGCACATTCGACGTAGCACCCGCGCCGGTGATTTCATTGATCTTTTTGATGCGGTTGTAGCGTTTCGCCTTGCCGCCCGAGGCGAAGGCGCCGACCGGGTCGGGTTTGTCGCCCATCAGACGGCTCTGCACCTTGCGGGTCACGTATTCGGGCGTCTTGGTCGAGCCGCCGGGGCCGTCGTAGATCGCGACCTTGCACGCGCTGTCGGTGAGCGCTTCCGACTTGCCCCGGGTCCGCTCGTACAGGCTGGGGATCAGGTACTTGTTCGTCTGCTTGCGGTTGTTGCCCGAGCCGCAGAAGTACAGTGTCAGGGTGTCGTGCGTGGCCATCGTCTCGTTCCTCATCCAGGCGATACTTGGATCGCGCAGTGATGCCGGTGGGTTGCCGGGCCTGATTAGGGGATCGAGGGTGCCGCTTTCGCTGGCCATGCCGGCCGACAACGCTGCCTCGAACCCATTGACTGGTCATGGGTGGAGGCAGGCCGCGGATCGGTTCGAGATTTTCTGGAAAAAACTTGATCGGGGCGTGATCGGGCCGCGATCGTGGCCGCCGTCCGACCCCCGGGGCCCGCGCCGTCAGTAGCTGTAGTCGGCGTAGATCCGGGTCAGGTCGCCGCCCCAGTCGCCGGCGTAGCGGGCCAGCAGCTCGTCGGCCGGGGTCTGCCCGGACGAGGCGATCTCGTGCAGCGCGTTCAGGAAATGCGTCTCGTCGCGGTCGAAGGCCGAGGCGCGGGCGCGCGCCTTGAGCCCGGCCTCGGCGATGTCCAGCACCGCGACGGCCAGGTCCTGCATGCGCCGGCCGCGGATCTCGGCCTTCAGCCCGTACTTGGCGGCGTCGATGCGCAGTTGCTCGCGCTCCTCGGCCGTCCAGCCGCGGCAGAGATCCCAGGCCGCATCCAGCGCGCCCTGGTCATAGATCAGCCCGACCCAGAGTGCGGGCAGCGCGCAGAGCCTGCGCCACGGCCCGCCGTCCGCGCCCCGCATCTCGATGAACTTCTTCACCCGCGCCTCGGGGAAGATGGTGGTCAGGTGGTCGCCCCAGTCGCCCAGCGTCGGCATTTCGCCCGGCAGGGCGGGCAGCTTGCCGGCCAGGAAGTCGCGGAAACTCTGCCCCCGCGCGTCGAGGTAATCGCCGTCGCGGTAGACGAAGTACATCGGCACATCCAGCGCATAGTCGACCCAGCGCTCGAACCCCATGCCATCCTCGAACACCCAGGGCAGCGTGCCGGTGCGCGCGGCGTCCAGGTCCTGCCAAATGCGCGAGCGCCAGGACTGCCAGCCGTTCACCTGCCCCTCGAAGAACGGCGAGGCGGCAAACAGCGCGGTCGCGACCGGCTGCAGCGCTAAGGCGACGCGCAGCTTTTGCACCATGTCGGCCTCGGACGCGAAGTCCAGGTTCACCTGCACGGTGCAGGTCCGGTACATCATCTGCGTGCCGTGGGTGCCGACGCGGCCCATGTACTCGGTCATCAGCCGGTAGCGGCCCTTGGGCATGCGGTCCATGTCCTCGTGGCGCCAGATCGGCGCGGCACCGAGGCCCATGAACCCCACCCCGATCTCGTCGGCGACCGAGCGGACCTCGGCCAGGTGGGTGTTCACCTCGTCGCAGGTCTCGTGGATGGTCTGCAGCGGCGCGCCCGAAAGCTCGAGCTGGCCGCCGGGTTCCAGCGAGATGTTGGCGCCGTCTTTGGTGAGGCCGATCAGGTGCCCGCCCTCGTGCACCCGGTCCCAGCCGTAGCGGGTGGCCAGCCCCTCCAGTACCGCGTGGATCGAGCGCTCGCCGGCGTAGCGAAGGGGCTTCAGGGTATCCAGGCAGTAGCCGAACTTCTCGTGCTCGGTGCCGATGCGCCAGTCCCCGCGCGGTTTGCAGCCCGAGGCGAGGTAGGCCGCCAGGTCCTCGTGACGCTCGATCGGCCGGCCGCCGGATTGGGGGATCGACATGGGGGCAGGCCTCGGGACGCGTTGCGCTCGTGGGCGGTCGCGGCCCGCGCCCGCGGTGGAGCCCGGCGCCGCACGCCTGACGCGCGCAATTAAGCGTGTCCGGGCGGGGCGGCAAGCGCTGCGGCGCCGCGGGGGCTGGGATGCGTTGCGACTTGGGTACCGAGTGCCGGCATGGGCGCATGGTCGGAACCCCGCCGCGGGCGATGGATGGTTGTCCCTGGTGGCTGGCAGGTGCTACTGTCAACCAGAATTGACAGTCGGGATCGACACCCCAGGGCCGGCGGCGCCTGCCGCCGCTGCGGGCGATCCGGGCACCGCGGGAGAATGCCATGGCCGTCGCCTTTCCCTTTTCCGCCGTCGTGGGCCAGCAGGCGCTGAAGACCGCGCTGATGGTCGTCGCCGTGGACCCCAGCATCGGCGGTGTGCTTGCCTTCGGCGACCGCGGCACGGGCAAAACCACGACGATCCGCGCGATGGCGGCGCTGTTGCCTGCGCTGCCCGCCGTCGACGGGTGCCCCTACGGCTGTGGGCTCGATGCGCCGCCGGGGCTGTGCGAGGCCTGCGACGCGCCCGACCCCAAGCTGATCATGCGCCCCGTCCCGGTGGTCGACCTGCCGCTGGGCGCGACCGAGGACCGGGTGCTTGGGGCGCTCGACCTGGAGCATGCGCTGGCGACCGGCGAGAAGCGCTTCGAGCCCGGCCTGCTGGCCCGGGCGCACCAGGGGTTCCTGTACATCGACGAGGTCAACCTGCTGGAGGACCATCTGGTCGACCTGCTGCTGGACGTCGCCGCCTCGGGCGAGAACGTGGTCGAGCGCGAGGGCCTGTCCGTGCGCCACCCCGCCAAGGTGGTGCTGATCGGCTCGGGCAACCCGGAGGAAGGCGAGCTGCGTCCCCAGCTGATGGACCGCTTCGGCCTGTCGGTCGAGGTGCGCACGCCAACCGACATCGCCGACCGGATCGAGGCGGTGCGCCGGCGCGAGGCGTTCGAGGCCGACCCCGCCGCCTTCGCCGCCGCCTGGGCCGAGGCCGAGGCCGCGCAGGCCGCCGCCATCGTCGCCGCCCGCGCGGCGCTGCCGGATGTGACGGTCGATGATGCCTCGCGCGAGGCGGTGGCGCGGCTCTGCCTGGCGCTCGGCACCGACGGGCTGCGCGGCGAACTCACGCTGATGCGCGCGGCCCGGTCGCTGGCGGCGCTCGAGGGGCAGGGCGCCGTCGACACCGCGCTGCTGGCCCGGCTGGCGCCGCTGGCGCTGGGCCACCGGCTGCGGCGCAATCCGCTGGACGACAGCGCGGCCGCCGACCGCGTGGTCCGCGCCGTGCACGAGGTCCTGGGCCCGGCCGAGCCCGAGGGCAGCGCCGATCCCGCCGGGGCCCGCGGCGCCGACCCCGCGGCGCCCATGCCCGGGTCCGTGCCTAAGCCCGTGCCCGAGCCCAACTCCGCGGCCG
This sequence comes from Pseudomonadota bacterium, assembly GCA_039026175.1. Taxonomy (GTDB): domain Bacteria; phylum Pseudomonadota; class Alphaproteobacteria; order Rhodobacterales; family Rhodobacteraceae; genus Thermohalobaculum. The sequence continues at coordinate 273 of JBCCMW010000220.1, read as the reverse complement.
AGTCCGCGGGCGTGGCATCCGTGCCCGCGTGAGCGCGGTCCAGTCATCCTTGCCCCCGGCGCCCCCCGGGGCCGCGCGACCGCCTGCCGTGGCCGGGCCCGCCGCCGAGCGCGCCATCGAGCCCAGGGCCGAACCGAGGGCCGAACCCAGGGCCGAACCCGGGGCCGAACCCAGGGCCGAGCGCGCCGCCGAGCCCGGGGCCCGACCCAGGGCCGAGCCGGTGACCGACCCCGCCGCCGAGCCCGCCGCCGAGATCGATGGGGCGGCGGCCTG
>JBCCMW010000219.1:0-6997 GCA_039026175.1 Pseudomonadota bacterium | reverse complement strand
GTTGGTCCAGAATCGGGCGGGTCGGGGGTGCGCGCCGGGCGACGGCTTTTGCAAGGTCGATCGCGGGGCCACCGCCCAGCGCGACCAGGGCCTGCGCGCCGGCGGGGCGCGCGGCGTCGACCCCGGCTTCGACGGCGGCCACGTCCGGCTCGCCGGCGGTCGCGAGGCGCGCGACGGTGCAGCCCGCCGCGGCAAGGTCGCGGGCCAGCCAGTCGGCCCGCTCGGCGCGCGCACCGTGCACCAGCAACACCGGGGCGCCCAGTGCACGGGCGCCCAGTGCACGGGCGCCCAGGGCACGGGCGGCCAGGGCACGGGCGGCCAGGGCACGGACGGCCGCCGGCGCGCCCGCCGCCTCGCCCCACCCGAAGCGGATCGCCGCGGCGGTGGCAAAGGCGAAGGGGGCCACGCCCGACGCCGCGCCGGTCTCGGGCGCCGGTAACATGTCCTGGTCCACCTCGATCCCTCCGTGCTGGGGCGCGTCGAGCCCATCGCGCCGGGGCGCGTCGAGCCCATCGCGCCGGGGTGCGCCCAATCCGTTATGCGGGGCGCGTCGCGTCGATCCTGCTGGGTGCGTCCACGCCTGGCCGCGCCTGGCCGCGCGGGGGCCGTCGGTCAGGCGGCGGTGGCAAAGGCTAGGTAGCGCCGCGCGTGGTGGTCGGCGTCGCCCAGCAGATGGTCGATCATCACCAGGCGCTTGGCGAAATGGGGCAGCGCATACTCCCACGTCATCGCGATGCCGCCGTGCAGCTGGATCGCCTCCTCGGCCACCAGCTGCCCGACCCGGCCGGCCAGGTTCTTGGCCGCCGCCACCGTCCGCTCGCGCATCGCCCGCGGCCCGTCCAGGTAGCCCGCCGCCAGCATCACGGCCGAGCGCGCCTGCTCGACCTCGACATAGAGGTCCACCATGCGGTGCTGCAGCACCTGGTTGGCGCCGATCGGCCGGCCGAATTGCTGGCGGGTCTTGAGGTAGTCGAGCGTCATCTCCTTGCAGACGTCCATGATGCCCACCGCCTCGGCCGACAGGGCGAAGGCGCCGCGGGCCAGCGTCTCCTCCAGCACCGGCCAGGCGGCGCCGGGGGTGCCGAGCGGTTGGGCCGGGGCGGCAACCAGCGCGATCTCGGCCGCGCGCCCGCCCTCGACGGTGCCGTAGCCGCGCACGGTGACGCCGGGGGCCGAGGGCTCGACCAGGAACAGCGCGATCCCGTCGGCATCGAGCGGCTCGCCCGCGACCCGGGCGCTGACGACCAGCGTGTCGGCGCTGTCGCCGTTCAGGACCACGGCCTTGGCCCCGGTCAGGCGCCAGCCCTCGGCGGTCTCCGCGGCCCGGGTCGCGACGTGGGTGGGCGCATAGCGCGCCGCCGGCTCGCCGTGGGCCAGCGCGATCAGGCGCGTGCCGGCGGCGACCTCGGCCAACAGGGCGCGCTGCCCGGGGCTGCCGAGCCGGAGGACGGGCGTGGCGCCCAGCACGCCCGAGGCGAGGAACGGCTCGACCACGATGCCGCGGCCGAGCGCCTCGAACACCACCATCAGGTCCTCGCCGAGGCCGCCGAAGCCATCCGCCTCGGGCGGCAGCAGCGCGCCGATCAGGCCGAGATCGGCGAGATCCGCCCAGACCGCGGGATCGAACCCGCGCTCGGCGGCCGCGGCGGCGTGGCGCCGTGCCAGCGGGTACTGGTCGCGGATGAAGCGGGCCGCCGTGTCGGCAAGCATGCGCCGCTCCTCGGACAGTTCGAAATCCATCGGCGCCTCGTATGTTCGCGAGTTGGGTGGGCCCCGGCGGTGCGTGCAGCGCGCCCCTGGGACGTGGGTGCGAGCCACGCGTCCCCTGGGAGATGGCCGCGTTGACCGCACCGCTGGACGGTCAGAGGCCCAGCATGGCCTTCGAGACGATGTTGCGCTGGATCTCGTTCGAGCCGCCGTAGATCGAGAGTTTGCGCATGTTGAAGTAGCTGCGCGCCAGGGGGGCGGCGGCCTCGGGGCCCACGGGCTCGCCGTTCCAGCCCTCGTCGAACTGTTCGGGCAGGTACGGCATCGCGTAGGGCCCGACGGCGCGGCGCAGGAGGTCGGTCGCGGCCTGGCGCACCTGGGTGCCCTTGATCTTGAGCAGCGAGCTCTCGGCCCCCGGCGCTTTGCCCTGGCCCGCCGCCACCACCGTGCGCAGGTTGAAGATCTCCATCGCCGCCAGGTCGATCTCCAGCTCGGCCACGCGCTGGGCGAACACCGGGTCCTCGATCAGCTTGCGGCCCGTTCCGTCGTCGCCCTCGGCCACCTGGCGCAGCTTCGAGACGAGGGCGCGGGAGTAGGCGACGCCGGCGATCCCCGTGCGCTCGTGCGTCAGCAGGAACTTCGCACAGGTCCAGCCCTTGTTCTCGGCGCCCACCAGGTTCTCGACCGGCACGCGCACGTCGGTCAGCCAGACCTCGTTGACCTCGTGCTCGCCGTCCAGGGTGATAATCGGGCGGACCTCGACGCCCGGGGTGGCCATGTCGATCAGCAGAAAGCTGATGCCCTGCTGGGGCTTCGGCGCGTCCGGGTCGGTGCGCACCAGGCAGAACAGCCAGTCGGCGTGCTGGCCGAGCGTGGTCCAGGTCTTCTGCCCGGTGACGACATAGTGGTCGCCGTCGCGCACCGCCCGGGTCTTAAGGTTGGCGAGGTCCGAGCCCGCGCCGGGTTCCGAGTAGCCCTGCGCCCACCAGTCCGTGCCGTCCAGGATGCGCGGCAGGTAGTGCGCCTTCTGCGCCTCGGTGCCGAATTCGATCAGCACGGGGCCCAGCATGTTGACGCCGAAGGGCACGATGCGGGGCGCGCCGGCGGCGACCATCTCCTCTTCGAAGATGTGCTTTTGCACCGCGCCCCAGCCGGGCCCGCCATGCTCGACCGGCCAGTGCCAGGCCAGCCAGTTCCGGCTCTGCAGCGCGGCGTGCCAGGTCTCGTAGTCGGATTTGACCAGCCGCTTGTGGCCGCGGACCTTCGCGGCCAGCCAATCGGGCAGGGCGCCGGCGATCCAGGCGCGCACCTCGGCGCGGAAGGCCTCCTCCTCGGGCGTGAAGGTCAGGTCCATGGCTGAGGCTCCCCTGCTTGCCCGACCCCGCCCGCGGCGGCACCGGGTGTCGATCCCGCGGCCGACAGGGCGCCGGATGGCGCGCATCGCACCCCGCCGGCCCCCGCGTGTGTCGATAGCACAGGATACCGCGAATGCCCTGTGCCAGATGTCGCGCTCCGGGCCGCTGAGGCCCGCGGTGCCCAGGCCCACGGCGCCCCGGCCCACGGCGCCCAGGCCCACGGCGCCCAGGCCCACGGCGCCCAGGCCCACGGCGCCCAGGCCCAAGGTGCTCGGTCCCAAGGCGCCCGGTCGCGCCCCGGGTCGACGCCAAGCTGACCCGCGCCGTCCTGCTCGGCGCTAAGCTGACCCGCGCCGTCCTGCGGGGCGCCGCTCACAGCGTCTCTGCCGCGCCCCAGATGGTGGTTGCCTGGCTGGACAGGACGCCGCCGTTGCCGTGGGCCAGGGACAGGCGTGTGCCCTCGACCCAGCCGCCGGGGTCGCGCGGGCCCTCGTCGGCGCCCAGCGACGCGCGGATCTGGCGGATCGCCTCGGTCGTCACGAACAGGCCGTACATGCCGGGGTGCACGCAGGACAGGCCGCCGCCGTTGGTGTTGACGGCCAGCGCCCCGCCGGGCGCGATCCGACCGTCGCGGACGAACGCGGCCCCCTCGCCCTTGGCGCAGTAGCCGAGGTCCTCGAGGAACAGGACGGTGTTGATGGTGAAGGCGTCGTAGAGCTGCAGCGTCTGCATCTCAGCCGGGCCGTAGCCCGCCATCGCGAAGGCCCTCGGCCCGCTGTCCGCCGCTGCCGTGGTCGTCAGGCTGGGCATGGCCGAGATCATGCGGTGGTGGTGCGCAAAGGCGGCCCCCAGCAGGTAGACCGGCGGGCGGGGCCCGTCGGCGGCCCGGTCGGCCCGCGTCATCACGATCGCCGCCGCCCCGTCGGTCACCAGGCAGCAGTCGAGCTTGCCGAGCGGGTCCGAGATCATGCGCGCGGCCAGCACGTCGTCCACGGTCATGGGCCCGCGGGCAAAGGCCTGGGGGTTGAGGTTCGCCCAGCCGCGCGCGGCCACGGCGACCTCGGCCAGATCCGCGCGCGTCGCCCCGAATTCGTGCATGTAGCGCCCGGTCGCCAGGGCATAGGCGGTCAGCGGGTTGCGGGGGCCGAAATCGGCCTCGAACGGCATCGGCTCGGAGATCGACTTAAACCCGCCGGCCGTGCGCTGGTTCGAGCCATAGGCGATCACCGCCACGTTGCAGAGCCCCGCGTCCAGCGCCATCGCCGCCATCAGCGCGTGCGCCATGAACGACGATCCGCCGATGTTCGAGCCGTCCGAGAACGCGGGCCGGATGCCCAGATATTCGCCCAGCGACATCGCGGCCATCGAATGGAAGGCGGTGGCGGCGAACAGCCCGTCGACCTCGGCCAGCGGGATGCCGGCGTCGGCCAGCGCGCCGTGCACGGCTTCGGCCATCAGCTCCATGGCGTTGCGGCCCGGCGCCTCGCCCATACCGGCCAGCGCCAGGCCCACGCAGGCCGCCTTGCCCCGCAGCGGATGCGCCATGCTCAGCCCTCCGCCGGGTCGAACACGACGTTGGGCCGGCCCGCGACCTCGGCGATGCGGGCGCGCACGCGCAGGCCGATGGTCACCTGGTCGGGGGCGATCCCCTCGATGCGGGTCATCAGGCGCGGGCCCTCGTCCAGCTCGACCAGGGCGATGTTGTAGTCGCCGCCCTTCTCGGGCCGCTGGCGGGTGACGGTGGTGGCGTAGACGGTGCCCAGGCCCGATGCCTCGACCCACGCCAGCGCGGTGTCGCCGGTGCCCGGTTCGCCGACGCGGGGGTAGAACACCGCGCGCCCGCTGCCGGCCGCGCGCTGGATCATAAAGCGCCCCTCGGCCAGATAGGCGCGCCAGCGGGCCTCGGGGCCCGGCTCCGGTGCAGCGTCGGTCATGCCGCCTCCCCCTTGCGTACGATCAGCGCGTCCAGCGCCAGGCAGCCGCCGCCGGCCGACACGGGCAGGGCGCGCAGCGGGTTGATCTCGGCGCTCTCGATCGCGCCGGCGTGCGCCGCGGCGAACAGCGAGAAGCGGGCGATGGTCGCGGCCAGCGCGTCGACATCGGCCGCCGGCTGGCCCCGGGCGCCCAGCAGCAGCGCGCGGCCCTTGAGCGCGCCGATCATCTCGTAGGCCGTCGCCGGCTCGAACGGGGCGCGGCGGAAGGCGACGTCGCCCATCACCTCGGTGAAGATACCGCCCAGGCCGAACAGGACGACGGGGCCGAACACCGGGTCGATCTTGGCGCCCAGGATGCAGTCGACGCCGGCCCCCACCATGGGCGAGACGATGACGCCGTCGATGCGCGCGCCCGGCGCCCGCGCGGCCGCCGCGGCCATGAGCGCGGCGTAGGTCTCGGCCGCCGCGTCGGGGCCCACGTCCAGCCGCACGCCCCCGACCTCGGTCTTGTGCAGGATGTCGGGCGAGGCGATCTTGAAGGCCAGCCGCCCGCCCAGCGCGTGGGCGGCGTCCATGGCCTCGGTCACCGTGGTGGCCAGCCGGTCGGCGGCGACGGGCAGCCCGGCCGCGGCCATCGCCGCGCGCGCCTCGCGCTCGCCCAGCGGACCGTCGGGCAGGGGGGCAAAGGCGGGCAGGGCCGGGGGCGCCGCCCCGCCGGCCGCGAACGCGGTGCCGAAATGCATGAGCCCGGCCATCGCCGCCACGGCGCGCGTGGGATCCTCGAAGCACGGGAAGCCCGCGTCGTCGTACTGCCGGCGGATCGCCTCGGGCGCGATCACCGCGTGGATGAACGCACTCTCGCGCCCGGCCATCGCCTCCTTCAGCCCCGCCAGCAGCGGCTCGGCCAGCACGGGCGAGCCCGCGACCGAGGTCCAGAAGCCCACCAGCCCATCGTAGCCGCCCTGGTCCAGCATCGCGCGGGTAAAGCGCGGCACGATCGACAGGTCGTTGAAGAACTGCGCCGTCACGTCGACCGGGTTGCGGGGCGAGGCGAAGGGGACCATCGACTTCAGCTCGGCCTGCGCAGGTTCGGGCATCGGCGCGACGTCCAGGCCCCGGTCCTCGGCATCGTCGGCCATCAGCACGCCGGCCCCGCCCGAGATGGTGACCAGCCCGATGCGCCGGCCGGCCGGGAACACCCGCGGGCGCGCGGCGTAGGCCAGGTCCAGCATCTCCTCGGTCGTGCGGGCGCGCCAGGCGCCGTGCTGGCGCAGCACCGCGTCATAGACCGCATCCTCGCCCGCCAGCGACGCGGTGTGCGAGGACGCGGCCGCGGCCCCTGTCTCGGACCGGCCGACCTTCATGAAGATCACCGGCTTGCGGGCGGCGCGCGCGGCCTCCAGCGCCTCGCACAGCATGGGGCCGTCCTTGATGCTCTCGGCATAGGCCATGATGGTGTGGACGCCGTCGTCCTCGGCCATCAGGCGGATCACCTCGGCCACATGCACGTCCTGCTCGTTGCCGGTGGTGATCCAGTAGCGCATGCCGAGACCGCGCAGGTGGCTGATCATGTAGATGTGGCTGCCGTAGGCGCCCGACTGGCTGGCGATGGCGATCCCGCCGGGATCCGGCGTCGCCCGGTCGATGGTCGAGGAGAAGGTCGGGTAGAACCCGTGCGCGCTGTCGAACAGGCCAAGGCAGTTGGGCCCGATCACCCGCACCCCGCCCGCCGCCGCGATGGCGCCCACCTCGGCCTGCAGCGCCGCCCCCTGGTCCGAGGCTTCGGCGAAGTTGGACGAGAAGATCAGCGCCGTCTTGGCCCGCTTGGCCACCGCCTGGCGCATCACCTCGGGCACCGTGGCGGCGGGGACGGCGACCAGCACGAAGTCGACCTCGCCCGGCACGTCGGCCAGGCTGGGATAGCTCGGCAACCCCTGCACCGTGTCGCGCCGCGGGTTGACCGGGTAGACCGCGCCCGGGAAGCGCTGGTTGATCATGTGG
>JBCCMW010000218.1:0-7017 GCA_039026175.1 Pseudomonadota bacterium | reverse complement strand
GGCCGCCCGCGCCGCCGCCTGGCAGGCCGTGGCCGACGCGGCGCACATTGCGCTGACCCACCGCCGGGCGGCCCAGGTCGAACGTGCCGAACCAGTCCAGCGTCAGCGGCAGCCAGCGCGGCGGGTAGAAATGGCCGCCCTCGTGCACCCAGTACTCGAGCGCCGCCCCGCGCCGGCAACCCAGCCAAACGCTGCGCTGGAACCCGATGTGGTGCACGGCGTCGGCGCGCGCGTCGCAGCCGTTGGTCGCCGCCAGCGCCGCAAGCCCGTCCAGCGGGTCGGCACCGACCTTGCGGCCCATCCAGATATTCTCGGCCTCGAACGGCACGATGCCGTCGCCTCGCCCGTGCGCCTGCATAAAGCGCACCGGCGCGCGACACCGCTCGGGCACCTCGCCGCCATAGCTGCCCGCGTGCACGGCAAAGGCCGCAGCCATGTTGGGATGGTGGCACGCGATCTCCCAGATCAGGTAGCCGCCGTCCGACTGGCCCGCAAACAGCACCCGGCGCCGATCGATGCGAAAACGATCCTGCGCATGGTCGAGCACGGCCTTGAGAAACGCGATGTCGTCGCGCGGGTGGCTGTCGGCCCGCGCGGCGCGCGACCAGCCGGTATCGCGCCCGGTGATGTAGTTCACCACCGGCAGCGCCTCGGGCACGATCAGCACAAAGCCGCGGTCGGTCACCGATTTGCGGAACAAGTCCGAGCGGTATTGCCGGTCGGCCCGCCCGCCCGAGCCGTAGAGGTAGACGAGCGCGGGAAACGGTCCCTCGCCTTTGGGCTTCCAGGCGCGGTACTCGCCGTTGAAGACCTTGCAGGGCGTGTCGAAGCCCGAAAAGTCGCAGGGGTTCACCCCCTCGACCGTCTGCGCGGGCGCAGCCTGCGGGGCGGCGAGCAGCACGGCACAGGCCGCGGCGAAGGACGACAGCGCCCGGCGAAGGGGCGCGCGGCGGCGAGGCTGGTGCATCGGGGCTCCCGGCGGGCGCCGGTCAGCGCCGGCGCAGGACGTAGACAGTCGCGGCGAGGTTGATACCCGGCAAATGCGGCCCCTTTTCGCCGAGCAGAAGGTCGGCGTAGCCACTATCGATCAGTTCGTGCACCCGGCCCTGCACCACGCCCGAGGCGCCGTGATTGTCGTTGAGCGAGAACACGAAGGCGCCGCCCACGGGCACGGTGCGCAGGATCTCGTCCAGCACCGTCGGCGGCATGATCGAGGGGCTGATCACGCCGATGGCGGCGGCATTGGCATACGCACCGTCGGCAAAGCCCGTCAGCGGCTGCGACAAATCCAGGGGGGCCAGGCTGCGGTACACGCCCTTGGCCTTGGCGTGGGCCAGCATCCCATCCGAGATGTCGAAGCCGTCGATCGTGGTAAATCCGGCAGCCGCCAGGGCGACGCCCGAGACCCCGGTGCCACAGCCGAAGTCCGCCAGCGGCAGGGTCGGGTCGTCCACGAACTGGGCCAGCGCCTCGGCGGCGCGGCGGGGGGTGACATAGTCGTTGGCCGAGACCTCGGCGTCGTAGCCGTCGGCCCAGTCGTCGTAATAGCGGCGCGCGGCATCGGCGCTGTCGATGTCGTAGACGCCGGCCAGCCCGCCGGTCTTGGGCGTATCGGTCATGTGGGTCACCTGTTCCAAAAACGACAATCACTGTCGGTTTCTAGCCACCGACCGCCCTCGGTACCACAGCGTTAGCCGATCGACGGTGGGTGCGGGGGCGTCAGGCCGCAGGCGCGCAGGGCCGGGCCGTGGCGGCCAGCCAGGCGTCTGCCGCGGTCTTGGCCCGCGCGGTATAGGCCTCGGCCCGGGCGCGCTTGCCGCGCCGGCCCTTGCGCACCGGGTCGATCAGCGGCGGGAACAGGCCGAAGTTCACGTTCATGGGCTGGAAGGTCTCGGCCTCGGCCCCGCCGGTGATGTGGGCCAGCAGCGCGCCCATCGCCGTCTCGGCCGGGGGGGCCAGGGGCGGCCGGCCCAGCCGCTCCCACGCGGCGAAGCGCCCGGCCAGCATGCCCATGGCGCCAGACTCGACATACCCCTCGACCCCGGTGATCTGGCCGGCAAAGCGCAGCCGCGGCGCCGCCTTCAACCGCATCCACCCGTCCAGCAGCCGCGGGCTGTTCAGGAACGTGTTGCGGTGGATGCCGCCCAGCCGGGCAAAGCGCGCGCCCTCCAGCCCCGGGATGGTCGACAGCACATGGGCCTGGGCGCCGTAGGTCATCTTGGTCTGGAAGCCGACCAGGTTGTAGAGCGTGCCGAGCCGGTTCTCGCGCCGCAGCTGCACCACAGCGTGGGGCTTGATGTCGGGCCGGTGCGGGTTGGTCAGGCCCACGGGCTTTAGCGGGCCGTGGCGCAGCGTCTCGCGCCCCCGCTCGGCCATCACCTCGATGGGCAGGCAGCCCTCGAAGTAGGGGGTGTCGCGCTCCCAATCCTTGAACGCGGTCTTGGGTGCTGCGAGCAGCGCGTCGATGAACGCCTCGTACTGTGCGCGGTCCATGGGGCAGTTGAGATAGGCGGTGCGCTCGTCCTCGGTCTCGCCCTTGTCATAGCGCGACTGAAACCACGCCTGGGACAGATCCACGCTGTCGGCGTGAACGATGGGGGCGATGGCGTCGAAGAAGGCCAGGCTGTCCTCGCCGGTCAGCCCGCCGATCGCCCGGGCCAGGGCGGGCGAGGTGAGCGGCCCGGTCGCCACGATCACCTGGTCCCAGTCGGCCGGCGGCAGGCCCGCGATCTCGCCCCGCCGGACCGTGACCAACGGGTGCGCGGCCAGGCGCGCTGTCACCTCGGCCGAGAACACCGCCCGGTCCACCGCCAGCGCGCCGCCTGCGGGCACCGCGGCGGGCGCGGCCGCGGCCATCATGATCGAGCCTGCGCGCCGCATCTCCCAGTGCAGCAGCCCGACGGCGTTGGTCCGGTCGTCATCCGAGCGAAAGGAGTTCGAGCACACAAGCTCGGCCAGCCCATCGGTCTGGTGGGCGTGGGTGGCGACGTGCGGCCGCATTTCGTGCAGCACCACGGGCACGCCCAGGCTGGCGGCGGCCCAGGCCGCCTCGCACCCGGCCATGCCGCCGCCGATGATGTGAATGGGATCGCTCATCCGCACCGGGTAGCCCGTGGGCGCGCGCGCTTCAATGCGACGGGGGCGACTGGGGCAACCGGGGCGAGCCAACGGAAAAGGGCGCGCCACAGCGGCGCGCCCCTGTCGCAAAACCAGGCCGCGTGCGCGGCCGGTGGGTCAGAGGTACAGGAACGCCGAGACGACCAGCGCCGCCGCGAACGCCCAGATGGCCAGGTACGCGCCGCCCAGCGCGATCTTGCCCGCCATGCTGTTGTGGATATCGGTATACCCCTCGATGAGGACGCCCATGGCGCGGAGGCCGCCCGTTGCGGCGATGCGACGGCGCCGGTTGTGGGCCTGGGCCGCGGCGATGCCGTCCTCGATCCAAGACCGGTCACCGCCTTCCGGTGCCTTGGCTTTGGTCGCGCGCTTGCGCTTGGGCGCAGCGACCGGCTCAGCGTCCTTTGCCATGACCTGTTCGTTGGCGTTGACGTTCATCAGTCTCTCCCTTTGGCCGCCCCACAAGTGGATAGCGTTTCCTATTGCCATTAAAGCCCGGTTGCGTTGCAGCCGCACTCCGCGTGACGAAAAAGCGTTGCGGGTTTATATGAACCGCCAACGGAGGAAGACCATGGCTGCGACAGAGTTTCCGACCGAGACGCCCGTGCTCGACCCCGACAGCGGGGCCGGGGCGGACGGCGCGGTCGTCCGCGGATCGCGCGACCTGTCGGACCGTGCCCAGCGTCACCCCGAAAAGGCGCACCGAAAGACCAACGCCAGCCCCAAAAAGCCCGACTGGATCCGCGTAAAGGCCCCCACATCAGCGGGTTACCGCCAGACGCGCGACGTGATCCGCGAGCATCGGCTGGTGACGGTGTGCGAGGAGGCGGGCTGCCCAAACGTCGGCGAGTGCTGGGCGCAGGGACACGCCACCATGATGATCATGGGCGAGATCTGCACCCGCGGCTGCACGTTTTGCAACGTCGCCACCGGGCGGCCGGATGCGCTGGACGTGTTCGAGCCGGTCCGCGTGGCCGATGCGGTGGACAAGCTGGGCCTGTCGCACGTGGTGATCACGTCGGTCGACCGCGACGATCTGCCCGACGGCGGCGCAGGGCACATCGCACAGACCATCCGTGCTGTGCGCCGTCGCTGTCCCGACACGACGATCGAGGTGCTGACACCTGACTTCCTGCGCTGCGCGCCCGAGGCGCTGGCCGAGGTGGTGCAAGCGCGCCCCGACGTCTTTAACCACAATCTCGAGACCGTACCGGCGCTCTACCCCAAGGTGCGGCCGGGGGCGCGCTACTACCACTCGCTGCGGCTGCTGGAGCGGGTCAAGGAACAGGACCCGCAGAGCTTCACCAAGTCGGGCCTGATGGTGGGCCTGGGCGAGACGCGGCAGATGGTCCACCAGGTAATGGACGACATGCGCACGGCGGACATCGACTTCCTGACCATCGGGCAGTATCTGCAGCCGACGCCAAAGCACCACGCCGTCGCGGACTATGTGACCCCCGATGCGTTCGCCGAGTACGAGCGCGTGGCCTATGCCAAGGGGTTCTTGATGGTTTCGGCCACGCCGCTGACCCGCTCCAGCTATCACGCGGGCGACGATTTCGCGCGTCTGCGTGCCGCCAGACAGGCCCGGCGCGCCTGATTTCGGCAACGATCCGTCCAGCGGGATCGCCTATCCTGCGGCGCGACGCTGTCTTTGACAGTTCAGGCCATTGGCGTAAGTCGCGCGGGATCGCACGGGAGCGGGCATGCCCACACATGCGGAAAAGCGGGTGCTGCCATACACGGCCGAACAGCTGTTCGTGCTGGTGGCGGACATCGAGAAGTACCCGAAGTTCCTGCCCTGGTGTCAGGCGACGCGGATGCGCAGCCGCACGGTGCTGGAGGACGGGCGCGAGGTCGTCGAGGCCGACCTGGTGATCTCGTTCAAGGTGTTCCGCGAGCGCTTTGGCAGCCGGGTTACGCTGGATGCCGCTAAGCTGGTCATCGATGTCGAGTATCTGGACGGCCCGTTTCGCTATCTGAACAACCATTGGGAGTTCCACGACCGCGAGGCCGAGGGCCGCGCCGAGGTCGATTTCTACGTGGATTTCGAATTCAAGAGCCGCGCCCTGCAGACCGTCGTCGGCCTGGTGTTCAACGAGGCCATGCAGCGCATCGTCCGCGCCTTCGAGGCGCGGGCAGCCGAGGTCTATGGCGCGCCCGAGGAGGCCTCGCTCGCCGCCCCGCACTGAGCCGACACCCCCACCGGCCGTCGCGCCCGGCAGCGCCGCTACGGGCGAGCGACCGGGGGGTCGTTTGCGCTTTCAGTATAGGATAGACGCTTGAGCAGACGCTTGACGTATCGTCATGCTGGGGCTTTCGCAATCGGAGGGCCGCGTGGCAGACTTCGCCTTTGTCCAGATCGACAAGACCTACTCGAAAGACGGTTATCTCAAGGCCCGCCTCTATAACTTCGGCATCAAAAGCCACACGCTGCCGCAGGCGCACGTGGCGTTCCTCGTCAAGCGGGTGAGGCCGCTGCTGGTCAATCATGACAGCGTCGTGTGGCTGCGCGGGATGGCCAGCAGCACCGGCAAGGCCGCCGATAACCAAAAGCTCTCGCAGCGCCGGGCCGACGCGGTGGCGACCGAGCTGATCCTGCAAAGGGTCGAGCCCGACAAGATCGTGAGCGACGCCGTCGGCGAGGAATTCTCGACCATCACGGTGCCCGAAGACGCCTGGGACCGGGCGGTCGATCTGATCGTGCAGCCCGGCGTGCTGCCCAAGCGGACCAAGCCGCCCAAGAAGGTACCGCCCAAGCCAAAGACCCCGCCGACCTACACGGTCAAGATCAAGATGATCCGCGAATACTCGGTGGGCTTCGGCGGGGCTTTTGGCGTGGGCATCATTTGCTTTCTGATCTGGGACCCGAAGCTCAGCCTCGCGTCCTACTACACGGTACAATACGGCGGGTTGAGCATTGGCGTCTTGCCGATCCCGCTGGAGATCACGGGCGAGGGGCCGTGGAACGATCTCACGATGAGCGGCCGGCTGCAGGTGAACGAGTTTGCCTGCAGCGTGACGATGCAGTCGGTCGGCGGGCTCCACGTGTCGATGAACAGGCTCACGATGCTCGCGCTGCCGCGGGGCATCACCACCGTCCCCCAGCCCACGAAGATCGACACCGGGGTGACGCTTGGTGCCAGCATTGCCGGCCGCGAGGGTACGATGCGGCTGATGCGCCTGACCAGCAAGCGCGGGCTCTGGCGCTATACCGGCGGGCAAGGCATCAGCGCGCTGGCCGATTAGCCGTGCGTCCGGTGCGCCGGGCTCTCAGGGGGCCAGCCAGCGGCCGTGCCAGCCGTCGGGGCCTACGTCGAAGCGCGCTCGGCGGTGGTTCTCGGCCCGCAGGTGCAGCCAATCGATGCGCATCACCGTGACCGGGACCACGGCGAAGACATCGCGCCCGTCGCCATCGCTCGTCCCCTCGGCGACGGACGGGTCGTCGATCAGCCGTCCCGGCGTCATCGGCACGCGGTAGATGTCGCGGCTGCCCGGCGCCAGGCGGCGCCATTCGTCGTCGACCAGCGGATCCTCGGTCAGCAGCCGCGCCTGGCCCCAAACGCGCAGCTGCAGCTTGGCGCGCGGGTCCCAGAACAGCAGCGACAGCCGGCCGTCGGCCTCGATCTCGCCGGCCTTGGTCGAGCGGCGGTCGGTGTGGAAGACCAGCCGGCGCTGGCTTGGATCGGCCTGGCGCAGCACCACGGTGCGCATCTCGGGCCAGCCCTGCGCGCCCATGGTGCCGACGGTGGTGGTGTTGAAGGCCGAGCGCTTGTCGGCCGCGCCCCGGGTCAGCCGACGCCAAGCCTCGGCAACCATCGCGTTCAGGTCCGCGTCGGGCAGGGCAGGCGTGCGCTTGGACGTTCGGTCGGGCGATTGGGCGGGCGATTGGGCGGGCGT
>JBCCMW010000217.1:0-7017 GCA_039026175.1 Pseudomonadota bacterium | reverse complement strand
CGACACGGGCGTGGGGGCTGCCGGTCCGCGCGCGACGGGCGCGGGGGCTGCGGGCGCAGGGGTCGGCGGCACGGCGGCGGGTGGCGCCGGCGCGGGCGCCGCGGGCTCAGGCACGATGGCGACGTGCCGGGCTGCCGTGGGACCCGGCATCAGGCGGCGACCTCGGCCATGCCCTGGCCCGGGCGCCAGGCGCCGGGGGCCGGGTGGCCGTGCACATAGGCATGCTCGATCGCGTCGAGCTGGGCCCAGAGCATCGCGCACTTAAAGCGCAGCGCGCCCAGCGCCGCGACCTGCGTCTCGCGCGTCGTGGCGTGACGGCGGACATACTCGATGGCGAAATCCGCATCGCGCGGCGCTTCGGTCAGCCGGTTTCTGAAATAGCGCAGCGTGTCCTCGGACACGAAGTCGTAGTGCTGCAGCATGCCGGATACGCGCTGCTTGATGATCATCGGGCTGAACATCTCGGTCAGGCTGGACGCGATGGCTTCGAGCAGCGAGCGCTCGCGCACGAAGGTCACGTACGCCTCGCAGGCAAAGCGCACCGCCGGCAGCGCACCGTCCATCGACATCACATAGGCCCGGTCCAGGCCCAGCCCGTCGGTCAGCGCCAGCCAGCGGCGGAGACCGCCCTCGGGGTGGTCGTCGATCTCGCCGTCGTGGTCGACGATGCGCTGGCGCCAGATCCGGCGCAGCACCGTGTCGTCCATCCGCGCCAGGATCGCGCTGTCCTTGATCGGCACGATGCGCTGATAGCAAAAGCGGTTGAGCGCCCAGGCCCGCACCTCGTCGATGCTGCAGCCGCCAGAGTGCAGGCGCCGGTGGAACGGATGCAGATGATGGTAGCGCTCGTCGCCGATCCGGCGGAGCGCCGCCTCCAGCGCGTCGGGCGACAGGACCTCGGTCATAGCGCGATCTCCAGCCCGTCGTGGGCGATCTCCCAGCCCGCCGCCTCGGCCACGGCCCGCTCGGGGCTGGCGGGATGCCAGACGGGATTGGTGTTGTTGATGTGCACGTAAATCTTGCGCGCCACGCCCAGCGCGGCGAACGCCGCGATCGAGCCTTCGGGGCCGGCCATTGCCATGTGTCCCATCCGTCGCCCGGTTTTGTGGCCTACGCCGGCCTGAACCATCTCGTCATCATGATACACCGTGCCGTCGAACAGGACGAGCGCCGCGTCCGTCAGCCGCCGGGCCAGCGCGGCTGTCATGGCCGCGCAGCCGGGCACGTAGAACGCGGTCGTGTGCCCGTCGGTCAGCGCGACGCCGACGGTTTGTTCGCCCTCCAGATCGGTGCGGACCTCGCCCTCTTCCATGAACAGCGGCACCTTGCCGGGCACGGCAAAGAGGGTGGCGGTGATGCCCTCGACCAGCACGATGGGCTCGTCCAGGGCGACGGTCCGACGGGTGACGATGGCGCGGTTGACCGCCTCGAAGATCGGGTTGGCGTCCAGCACCTCGGCAATCGCCGGCGTCATCCACAGCGTGAAGGGCTGGCTCTCGCGCAGCGTCAGCAGGCCTGCGATGTGGTCGATGTCGCCGTTGGTCAGCAGCACCGAGGCGATGGGCGTGTCGCGCAGCGCCGCACCGGCGCGGGGCTGCAGCGCGGGCGTCGCCATGATCTGGGCGCGGATGTCCGGCGAGGCGTTGATCACGGCCCAGCGCGTGTCTTCGCCCGCCACCGCCAGGCTGGACTGGGTGGCCGCGGCATAGGGCGCCGAGCCCGCCCAGATGGCGGCGCTGTTCGGGGCGCGGCAGTTCCACTGCGGCAAGCCCCCGCCGGCGGCGGCGCCGAGTATTCTGAGGCGCATAGCGGCCTCCTCGATCAGCGGGCGGTCGCGCAGGCGCCAATGGCGCCAATGGCGGATAGCGCGCTCGCAAACAGTATTCGTGACGCTACCGAGCGGCCAGGCCGGGCTCAACGGCCGGATGGTAGCGTCCCGGTCAGGGCAGCGTCGGGACCGTCACGGTGACTTGGATCGCCGCGTACCAGGCGGCGACGTCGGCGATCTGCTGGTCCGACAGGCTGCCGGCCACGATGCTCATGATCTCGTGCTCGCGCTTGCCGGTGCGATAGGCCTTGAGCTGGGTCACCAGGTAGGTCTGGTTCTCGCCCGCCAAGTTGGGCGCGATCGGCATCTGCGCGATACCGTCCATGCCGTGGCAGGTCGCGCATTGCTGCGCCACGCGGCGCCCGGCCGCCAGATCGCCCGCCAGCGCAGGCTGCACGCCCAGCCACAGGCCGGACGACGCCGCCAGGGCACACAGGACCGATCGCATGGCTTGCCCCTTGTCTGGAACTGGCTTGGGGGCCGGCAGCGCCCAGGCCGCCGGCCCCCGTCGTCTCAACCGATCACTCGGTGCCGACGTAGGAGATCCGGTACAACGCACCGGCCAGGTCGTCGGACACCAGGATCGAGCCGTCGGCGAGCTGCGCCACGTCGACCGGGCGGCCCAGATACTCGCCCGTCTCGGCCAGCCACCCCTCGGCGAAGGGCTCCATCTGGGCGTTGCCCTCGTCGTCGACGAAGGTGACCATCACGCGCGCGCCCACCGGCTCGGTGCGGTTCCACGACCCGTGCTGGGCCGAGAAGATCGCGTGCTTGTACTTCTCGGGGAACTGGCTGCCCGTGTAGAACATCATGCCCAGATCCGCGGCGTGGGCGATGGTCTCGACCACCGGCATCACGACGTCGACCGTGACCTCCTCGTTCTGGTACTCGACGGTGCGCACGCTGCCGCCGCCATACCAGGGGTGGCCGAAGTGCTGGCCGGCCGCGGTCTGGCGGTTCAACTCGCCCGGCGGGATGTCGTCGCCCATGCCGTCGACCTGGTTGTCGGTCCACCACAGCTCGCCCGTCACCGGGTGGAAGTCCTGACCGACCGAGTTGCGCACGCCGTAGGTGTAGACCTCGCGGTCCGACCCGTCGCGGCCCATGCGGATGATGCCGCCGATGCCGACCTCGTCGTACAGCGCCAGCTTCTCGGGCGGGGCCACGTTGAACGGCTGGCCGAGCGAGATGTACAGCATGTTGTCCGGGCCGATGTCACAGACCCTGGCGGTGTGGTTGAAGCTCTCTTCCTCGACCGGGATCAACTGGCCCTGGGGCACGATCTCGGCCACCGCGATGTCCGGGCTCTCGTAGAAAAACTCGGCCGCGGGGAACATCAGCACGCGGTTGCGCTCGGCCACGAACAGGAAGCCGTCGCGGCTGAAGCAGACGGCGTTGGGGATGTCGAAAGACACCGAGGGGGCAAAGCTCTTCACCTCGTCGGCAACACGGTCCTTGTCGCGGTCGGTCACGACCCAGACGTCGGTCTTGCGGGTGCCCACGAACACCGCCACGCCCTGCGGGCCCACGGCGATGTGGCGCGCGTCCGGTACCAGCGCGAACAGGTCGATCTTGAAGCCCGGCGGCAGCTCGATCTTGGCCAGCGTCTCGCGGATCGCGTCGGCCGACGGCGAGTTCTGATCGATCACCGTAAAGTCGGTGACGCCGGTCACCTGGAAGGCGCCGAGACGCTCCAGATTGCTCTGCGCCAGGGCCGGCGCGGCGGAAAGGGCAAGGCTCGTGGCGGCCGTGGCGGCCAGCCAGGCGGTGGTCTTCATCAGCGATCTCCTCCCTGTGCCGCGGGTCATGCCGCGGCCATGCCGACGCCTGTGTCAGCGTCTGACCGGGTTATCATGTCGCCTCGATGTCGGACGCCGCAAGTCAAACGTGAGCAGGGTCGCGCAATGGCCTTCCGCGTGGCGGAGCGGGCGGCGCAGGGGCCGTGGGGCCGTCGGATCGGCGGAAAAACCGCGTTCCCAGACGTCGGGGCCCTTTGTCAGGCTGGACTTAACCCCTGACGCCGCCATCATATCACCGCGTTGCTGTGGCACGTCGGGGCACTGGATCGAGGTTCCCGTTTCCGCCTGTTCTGTGCGTGTGTGCAGCCACTCGGTGTTTCCGTTTTCGCGTGTACCGCGTCTTTTGGTCGCGAACAGACAACCGGATTGCGCGCCTTGCAAAAGCAGACCCCCAGTCCAGCGAGCGCCCAGGCGTTTTTGCCGCCGACGTGGTTCGAGGAATTGTCCTCGAGCCTGTCGATCCGTTCGCAGTTCACGATGTCGGGCAACGTGCGCGACTTGTACCCGGTGCTCGGCAACGCGGGCGTCGTCTTTGTGTCGTTCGAGACGGCGGTGTGGTTGGTGCTCAAGCGCCGCGGCTACTCGGTCATGCTGCGCCACGACCAGATCGAGGGTCTGCGCCTGCACCCCGACTGCGATCCCCGCTACGAGGACATGCTGCGCGAAAACGGTATCGAGATCGGGCGCATCGCCAAGCGGCCCGAGGATCTGGCCGAAATCGCGGCCCAGGTGATGGGTTTCGCGCGGCTGCCGATCGCGCTGATGATCGACTACTCTTGGACCATGATGCACGGCGACGCCGGCGCCATCGACCGGCTGTTCGTGGCCTGCGACAAGGCCGCCCGCGCCCCCGCCCCGCAGCGCCCCAACGCCGGGCGCGTGATGCCGCGGCGAAACTCGGTGTTCTGGATCGTCGAGAAGCCGGGCGACCTGCCCGAGTGGTACGTGACCGGCAACATCACGCTGCGCACGATGTCCATCGGCATCCCCGACCTGTCGGACCGCGTGACGTTCCTGCACACGCTGATCGGCCACCTGGACGACGTCGCCGAGATGGACAGCGTCGAGCGCATGACCCTGGTCGAGAACCTGGCCGTCAAGACCGAGGGCATGACGCTGACCGACCTGCGCTCGATCGTGCAGCTGGCCAAGTCCGAGGAGTTCGGCCTGCGCGGCGTCGAGGGGGCGCTGCGCAGCTACCGCATCGGCACGACGCGCAATCCCTGGACCTCGCGGCTGATGCGCCAGCGCATCGCCGGCGCCAAGGAGGTGCTGGAGCGCCGCGTCAAGGGCCAGCTTCGCGCGGTCGAGAAGACCTACGACATCCTCATCCGCTCGATCATGGGGCTCTCGGGCGCGCAGACCTCCTCTCGCGGGAACCGCCCCCGCGGCGTGCTGTTCTTCGTGGGCCCCACCGGTACCGGTAAGACCGAGCTCGCCAAATCGGTGGCCGAGGTGATCTTCGGCGACGAGACGGCGATGTGCCGGTTCGACATGTCCGAATTCATGAACGAAAACTCGCTCGCGCGCCTGGTCGGCCCGCCCCCCGGCCAGCCGGGGCACGAGAACGGCGGCGAGTTGGTCAACCTGGTGCGCGCGCGCCCGTTTTCGGTGTTCCTGTTCGACGAGATCGAGAAGAGCCACCCCCGCATCCTGGACGCGTTCCTGCAGATCCTGGACGACGGGCGCCTGTCGGATACGCGCGGCGAGACCGGGTTCTTCTCGGAAAGCCTGATTATCTTCACCTCGAACATCGGCATGGTGGGCGGCGACCGCACGGCCAACTCGGGCCAGAACGTGCTGCCGTCCGACAGCCGCGAGGTGCTGGAGGAGAAGCTGATCCGCGCCGTCGGCGACCACTTCAAATACGAACTGAAGCGCCCCGAGCTGATGAACCGCATGGGCCAGAACATCATCCCGTTCGAGTTCATCAACCCGCGCTCGGCGTCGGTGATCTTCAAGTCGGTGCTGGGCAAGGTGCAGAAGGCCGTGGTCGAGGAGCACCAGGTCGAGGTGCGCCTGACCGAGACCGCGTTCGAGCAGCTGATGGAGCTCTGCACCAACGAGCTGAACGACGGCGGCCGCGGCATCGGCAACCGGATCGAGGCGTTCCTGATCAACCCGCTGTCGCGCCGGCTGTTCTATCGCTACGGCAACACCGAGCCGTTGGTGGTGACGGGCGTGCGCCAGGTGGGCCGCGAGGCCGAGCTGGACCTCGCCGAAGACGCCGCCGACGCCGGCGACGCCGCCTAGCACGGCGCCCGCGCGCTCTCGGCCCGCCCGCAGCACTTGGGCCCGGTCGCGACGCCGCTCCCGACGGCGGCGCGACCGGGTCGGCGCTCGGCGGCGGAGCGGGGCGTCACGCGCCTGCCAGCGTTTCGCGGTACAGACGCACGGGCTGGCTGTCGGCCCAGTCGGGCGGCGGGGCCAGGTCGGCGACGGTGATCACAGAGCCCGCAGGCACGGCCCGGGCCAGCGCCACGCCGTGGGCCAGCCCGATCGGCAGCACGTCCGTCTCGCGCGCCGTGGGCGCCGGGATCGCCCGGCCCCAGACGGTGTAGCCGCCCTCGCCGTCCAGCACCTCGCCCGCCGCCAGATCGCGCTTGGCCACCGCCGCCACACCCGCCCGGCAGGCCCGCGGCGCGCCCGTCGGCTCGCCCCTCAGCGCCGCCGACAGGACCGAGATCGAGAGCTCCATCCCGATCAGGTGGAACGGCTTGTACATCGCCGCATAGCGCCCCGTCGCGTCGGTGGGCAGGCCGTACTGCGCAAAGCAGGCGGCGGCATAGTCGCTCAACGCCTCCAGCACCACGTAGACGCCCCAGCGCAGGTCGCGGAACACCGGCCGGCCGTCGCGTTCCAGCGAGGACACCGTCTCGGCCACCCCACCCTCGACCAGCGCGCCGCCGACCGCGCGGGGGCGCAGCACGTGGGCCAGGTCGTCGACGCCCGCGGGCGGGAAGCCAAGGCCCGCCTGGGGCACCGACAGGCCCGTGGCATTGGCGATGGCGGCCATCTCGATCGCGCTTTTGGTCCCGTCCAGGAACGAGTTGAACATCTGCGGGTTCATGCCCGCGGCGTGCGCCTGATCGGCGCTCAGCCCATAGTGCTGCCACACGCCGTCGGGCGTCACCTGGTGGTAGGCGGGCAGGTACTTGGTCCCCTTGCCCGCCGCCACCACGCCGAAGCCCGCGGCACGGGCCCAGTCCACCATCTCGGCCACCAGCGCGGGCTGGTCGCCATAGGCCATCGAGTACACGACCCCCGCCGCAGCTCAATCTCTGGAGAAGGAATGACAACAAGGCTTCCCCCATTATCTTTAAAGGTGGTAAGAATACGTTCCAAACCGGTTGGGATGCTGTTTAGATTATCCAAAACCACAACATTTTG
>JBCCMW010000216.1:0-7036 GCA_039026175.1 Pseudomonadota bacterium | reverse complement strand
GTCCCGCGGCCGTCGCGCCGCGCCGGCGCGCACGCGACAGGCTGCGGCCGACCCGCCCCGTCCCGCCCGCCGGGTCGCGTCGCCGGAACCGTCGGGTCTGCCCGCGCTGCCCGGCGCGGCCGAGGCACCGGCGGGACCCTTTCCCCTGTTCCTCGCCGGCACGCCCGGGCTCGAGGCGCTGCTGGCGCTCGAAGCGCGCCGCCTCGGTTTTGCCGACGCAGCGAGCGCCCCTGGCGGGGTCGCGCTGGCGGGCGACTGGGCGGCGGTGCGGCGCGCCAACCTGTGGCTCCGCGGCGCGACGCGGGTGCTGGTGCGCATCGCGGGCTTTGGCGCGCCCCACCTCGCCATGCTGGACAAGCGCGCCCGACGTATCGACTGGGGCGCGGTGCTGCGCGCCGATGTGCCGGTCAGCGTCCAGGCCACCAGCCGCCGCTCGCGCATCTACCACGCCGGCGCCGCTGCCGCGCGCGTCGCCCAGGCGATCGCCGACACGCTGGGTGCGCCGATCCTCAAGACGCCCGGGGCCGAAGGGGCGGTCGGGGACGACGGTGCCGAGCCTGCCGCGCGCATCCTCGTCCGGCTGGACGAGGACTTCTGTACCGTCAGCCTCGATACCTCGGGCCCGCCGCTGCACCGGCGCGGGACCAAGCAGGCCGTCGCCAAGGCGCCGCTGCGCGAGACGCTGGCCGCCGGTCTGCTGGCCGCCGCAGGCTACGACGGCCGCGGCACCGTGCTCGACCCGATGTGCGGCTCGGGCACCCTGGTGCTCGAGGCCGCCGGCATCGCCGCCGGGGCAGCACCCGGCGCCCACCGGGCCTTCGCCTTCCAGCACCTCGCCTGCCACGACCCCGATGCCTGGGCGGCGGCCCTGGCCGAGGCAGCACCCGCCCGGCCGCCGCGGGACGTGCGTTGCATCGGCTACGACCGCGATGCCGGCGCCGTGGCCGCGGCCAGCGCGAACGCCGCGCGCGCGGGCCTTGCGGTCTGGACGCGCTTTGCCACGCAGCCCGTCTCGGCCCTCGCCCCGCCGGCCGGCAGCGAGTGTGGCCTGGTGATCGTCAACCCGCCCTACGGCGCCCGCATCGGCGACCGGGCATCGCTGGCGCCGCTCTATGCGGCCCTCGGCCGGACGCTCGCCGGACGTTTCGCCGGCTGGCGCGCCGCCCTGGTCACCAGCGACGCGGGGCTGGCGGCGGCCACCGGGCTGCCTTTCGGCCCGCCGGGCCCGCCCATCCCGCACGGTCCGCTGAAGATCCGGCTTTGGCAGGCCCGCATCGGCTGACGCCTGTCGCCCCGGGCAGGCCGATGCGCCCAGATCGACCTTGGGCGTTGCACCGCCACGGTCTAGGATCGCCCCGCCCACAGGACACGAGGCACGCCATGGACGACGCCGTCGCGGTTGAGGAGCGGTTCCTGAAACCGTTCACCCAGCAGGAACCGATCTCCGAGCCCGCCATCGCCCGCGCGGTCGCGGTGATGCGGAGCGGCCGTCTGCACCGCTATAACACCGCCGCCGACGAGACGTCGGAAGCCGCGGCGCTGGAGCGCGACTACGCCGCCTGGCAGGGCGCGCGCTACTGCGTCGCCTGCGCCTCGGGCGGCTATGGCCTGCACATCGCGCTCCGCGCGCTCGGCGTCCAGCCGGGCGATCCGGTGCTGACCAACGCCTATACGCTGGCCCCGGTACCGGGTGCTGTGCACAACGCCGGCGGCCGCCCGGTGTTCGTCGAGATCGGCGAGGATTGGCGCACCGACCTCGACGATCTCCGCGCCAAAGCCGCCTCCAGCGGCGCGCGCGTGTTCCTGATCAGCCATATGCGCGGGCACCTGGCCGACATGGAGGCCGTCGCCGCGATCTGCGCCGAGCACGGCGTGCGGCTGTTGGAGGATTGCGCCCACACCATGGGGGCGCGCTGGAACGGGCGGCGCTCGGGCAATTTCGGCGCCGTCGCCTGCTTCTCGACCCAGACCTACAAGCACCTGAACTCGGGCGAGGGCGGGCTGATCACCACGGACGACCCCGATATCGCGGCGCGGCTGATCGTCAACTCCGGGTCCTACATGCTGTGGGCGCGCCACCTGGCCCGGCCCGAGGACGCGGCCTTTGACGCCGCGCGCTACGAGGTGCCGAATTACTCGGGCCGGATGGACAATCTGCGTGCGGCGATCCTGCGCGCCGAGCTGCCGCTGCTGGACGCCCGGATCGCCCGCTGGAACGCGCTCTACGCCGCGATGGAGGACGGGCTCCGCGGCGCGCCCGGCGTGGGCGTGGTCGCGCTGCCGGCGGCCGAGGCGCACGTGGGCTCGTCCTTCCAGTTCCGCGCGCTGGGCGTGGCGCCCGGGGGCATGCCCGATTTCCTGGCCCGCTGCGCCGCCCGCGGGGTCGAGATCAAGTGGTTCGGCGCGGCCGAGCCGCACGGTTTCACCAGCCGCTTCGACAGTTGGCGCTACCTGGGCACCCTGCCGGACCTGCCGCGCACCCAGGCGGTGCTGGCCACGACCTGCGACCTGCGCCTGCCCCTGACGTTCGAGCCCGACGACTGCCGGGTGATCGCGCGCATCATCGCCGAGGAGGTGGCCCGAGGCTGTAACCTGGGCTGAAACCTGGGCTGAACTCTGGGCTGAACTCTGGGCTGAACTCTGGGCTGAACTCTGGGCTGAACTCTGGGCTGAACTCTGGGCCGAAGTCTGGGCTGACCCAGAGGCTTGACCCGAGGCCGAACCCGGGGCTGACCCCCGGCCCCTTTCAGGAGGTCCCATGGACCAGATCGTCGACCCCTCGACCCCCGCCGCCCGGGCAGCCCGCACGATGGTGCGCTACGGCGGCGCGTTCTCGGACTTCCTGCCCGTGCGCGCCCAGGGCACGCGGCTCTGGGACGCCTCGGGCCGCCAGGTGCTGGACTTCACCTCGGGCCAGATGAGCGCGATCCTCGGCCACTGCCACCCGGCCATCGTGGCGACGGTGCGCGAGGGGATCGGCACGCTGGACCACCTGTTCAGCGGCATGCTGTCCGAGCCGGTGCTGGACCTGGCCGAGGCGCTGACCGCCCTGGCGCCCCCGGGGCTGGACCGGGTGATGCTGCTGACGACGGGGGCCGAAACGAACGAGGCCGCGCTCAAGATGGCGCGCCTGGCGACGGGCGGGTACGAGGTCGTGGGCTTCGCCCAATCCTGGCACGGCATGACCGGGGGCGCAGCGGCCGCCACCTACAGCCACGGGCGCCGGGGCTATGGCCCGCTGGGCGTGGGCGGCATGGCGATCATGGGGCCCAACCCCTACCGCTCGGTCTTCGGGGCGGATTGGCGGGCCGAGCTGAACTATGGCTTCGACATGGTCGACCGGCAGTCGACGGGCGCGCTGGCGGCCTTCATCGCCGAGCCGATCCTGAGCTCGGGCGGTATCCTGCCGCTGCCGGACGGGTACCTGGCGGCACTCAAGGCCCACTGCGACCGGCGCGGCATGATGCTGGTGCTGGACGAGGCGCAGACGGGCCTTGGCCGCACGGGCGACACCTTCGCGTTCCAGCAGGGCGGCGTGGTGCCCGACATCCTGACCCTGTCCAAGACGCTGGGCGCGGGCCTGCCGCTGGCCGCCGTCCTGACCAGCGCCGAGATCGAGGCGCGCTGCCACGAGCGGGGGTTCCTGTTCTACACCACCCACGTCAGCGACCCGCTGCCCGCCGCCGTGGGCCGCACCGTGCTGGAGGTGCTGGCCCGCGAGCGGCTGGCCGAGCGTGCCGTTGTGGCGGGCGCACGCCTGCGCGCCGGGCTCGAGACGCTGATGGCCGAGTTCGCGTGCATCGGCGACGTGCGCGGCCGCGGGCTGATGCTGGGCCTGGAGATCGTGCAGGACCGCGACAGCCGCGCGCCGGACGACGCACTGGGCGCCGCCATCACCCGGCGCTGCCTGGCGCTGGGGCTGTGCATGAACATCGTCAACCTGCCGGGCATGGGCGGCGTGTTCCGCATCGCCCCGCCGCTGACCGTCAGCGACGCCGAGATCGACGAGGCGCTGACGATCCTGCGCCAGGCGATCGGCGAGTGCCTGGCCGGCCGCCCGGCGGGCTGACCGCGGCATCGGGTCTTCCCGATATCGTACATTTGGCGTCGCCCCGACCGGTGCCCTGCGCTACGCTAACGTCGAACGGCGATCTCACCCGCCCAAGGCGCCTGCCGCGCGCCGGGCCATCGGTGTGCGCGCTGACGTCAAAAACTCTTCGTAATGCGCTGAAAACATGATGCTTTCGCATCATGGCGCATGGTCGCGCGGGTCTGCTTCACTCTACGGCTATGGCATCGGGGCCGGGCCGAACCCGGCCGCCGCAGACCAACAACACGGGAGGAGACGCCATGCTCGACACCACCGCGGAAGGCCGGGCGCGCCACGTGCTCGACGCGCTGGACCGCACGCTCGCCGGCGGCGACGTGGAGGCCGCGGTCGCGCTGTTCCAGGAGGACTGCTACTGGCGCGACCTCGTCAGCTTTACTTGGAACATCAAGACGATGGAGGGCAAGGACGCCGTCCGCGCCATGCTGGATGCACAGCTTGCAGGCACGCGGCCGACGGGCTGGGCCCTGGACCCGGGCGAAACGGTGACCGACGACGGCGGCGTCGTCACCGCCTGGTTCACGTTCGAGACCGCCGTCGCCCGCGGCTATGGCCTGATGCGGCTGAAGGACGGGCGGATCTGGACGCTCTTGACCACCATGGCCGAGCTCAAGGGCCACGAGGAGCCGCTGGGCCTCGAGCGCCCGCTCGGCGCCAAGCACGGCCACGGCAAGCACCGCACCACCTGGCTGGAGGAGCGCGAGGCCGAGGAGCGTAGCCTGGGCTACCAGACCCAGCCCTATGTCGTGATCGTCGGCGGCGGGCAGGGCGGCATCGCGCTTGGCGCGCGGCTGCGCCAGCTGGGCGTGCCGACCATCATCCTGGAAAAGAACGACCGCGCTGGCGACAGTTGGCGCAACCGCTACAAGTCGCTCTGCCTGCACGACCCGGTCTGGTACGACCATCTGCCCTACCTGCCGTTCCCGCCCAACTGGCCGGTGTTCTCGCCCAAGGACAAGCTGGGCGACTGGCTGGAGATGTACACCCGAATCATGGAGCTGACGTACTGGACCCGCTCGACCGCCCAGTCCGCGACCTATGACGCGGCCGCCAAGGAATGGACCGTCACGGTCGACCGCGACGGCGAAGAGGTGGTGCTGAAGCCCACGCACCTGGTGCTGGCGACGGGGATGTCGGGCAAGGCCAACATGCCCCAGTTCCCGGGCATGGAACGCTTCCGCGGCGACCAGCACCATTCGTCCCAGCACCCGGGCCCCGACGCCTATGCCGGCAAGAAGTGCGTGATCGTCGGCTCCAACAACTCGGCCCACGATATCGCGGCCGCGCTGTGGGAGAACGACGCCCAGGTCACGATGGTGCAGCGGTCCTCGACCCACATCGTACGCTCGGACACGCTGATGGAGATCGGGCTCGGCGCGCTCTACTCCGAACAGGCGGTGGCGAGCGGCATCAACCACCACAAGGCGGACCTGATCTTCGCCTCGCTGCCCTACGCGATCCTGCACGAGTTCCAGATCCCGCTCTACGAGCAGATGAAAGAGCGCGACAAGGACTTCTACCAAGGGCTTGAGAAGGCGGGGTTCTGGCTGGACTGGGGCGCCGACGGCTCGGGCCTGTTCATGAAATACCTCCGCCGCGGGTCGGGCTATTACATCGACATCGGCGCCAGCCAGTTGATCATCGACGGCGAGGTGGCGCTGAAGCGCGGCCAGGTGGTCGAGATCACCGAGACCGGCCCCAAGCTGGATACCGGCGAGACGCTGGAGGCGGACCTGATCGTCTATGCCACGGGCTACGGCTCGATGAACGGCTGGGCGGCGGACCTGATCAGCCAGGAGGTGGCGGACAAGGTCGGCAAGGTCTGGGGCCTGGGCTCGGACACGCCCAAGGACCCGGGCCCTTGGGAGGGCGAGCAGCGCAACATGTGGAAGCCCACCCAGCAGGAGGCGCTGTGGTTCCACGGCGGCAACCTGCACCAGTCGCGCCACTACTCGCAGTTCCTGTCTCTGCAGCTCAAGGCGCGGATGGAGGGGATCGACACCCCCGTCTACGGCCTGCAGCCGGTGCACCACCTGGGCTGACCGCCTGGGGCGGGATGCATGGGGGTCGCCCGCGCGGGCGGCCCTCTATCCGGCGTCGGCGACCAGGGCATGGGCGGCCAGGCGGTCGTACAGCGCCCGGGCGGGCGCCAGCATCGACTGGGTGGCGGGGGTCAGTGCGGGCGGTTCGGCGGGCGGTTCGGCGGGCGGGGGCGCAAAGCCGGTCGAGGCGTTGACCGCGCCGTACCAGTGCGCGCCCCACACCCCGTCCGTCGACCGCGGCCCCGGCGGCCAGGCCAGCATCGCCGGGTCGAACGCCAGCCCCAGCGCCGCACACAGCGCCGACAGCACCGCCCGCGGCGCCCGGCGGAGCGCATCCGCGTCCACCACCGGCGGCGGACGGCCCAGCAGCGCCGCGCAGTGGTCGAACAGCGCCACCTGCCGCTCGATCCCCAGATCGGCCAGGGCGAACGCCTCGCGCTTGGCCGCGTAGCTGGCCGCGACGGCGCGCGGGTCGCGGATGAGGAAGGCGATGGCGGCGCCCTGCAGCCAGTCCAGCCCGAAGCCCGGCAGCATGTGGTGGGTCATCTGCTTTTCGTAGCGCACCGTGCCGGGGGGCGGGGGCGCGGCACAGGCGGCGGCGACGGCGCGCCAGTCGGTTTGCCCCGCCGCGATCACCGCGTCGCGCATCGGGTGGTCGATGCCGGTCGCGGCCAGGTAGGCGGCGTAGAACGGCTCGTCGACCACGGCCGTGTCTGCCCGCGCACCGAAACTGCGCATCAGCGCCGTCGACAGGTTGCGCGGCCCCGACCACATGACGATGCGCACGCGCCTAGCCCCCTTCGCCCAACACCCGCGGCTGGCCCGCCACGACCCGCCCGCCACGAACCGCCAATGAAAAGGAGTCCCCTTTAGAAGGAGAGCCGGG
>JBCCMW010000215.1:0-7156 GCA_039026175.1 Pseudomonadota bacterium | reverse complement strand
CCGAGGCCTGGCCGCTGTTTGCCGCGGGGCGCCTGCGCACCGTCACCCACGCCGTGTATCCGATGGCCGAAGCCGGGGACGCCCCCCGCGCGTTGGAGGCCGGCGGCCACCGGGGCAAGATCCTTCTGTCGATGCTCTGATCGGCGCCCAAATCGGCGCCCCGATCCGCGCCCCGATCGGCGCCCCGATCGGCGGTCTGATCGCCGGTGCGGCAGGCCGCCCGCGGACAGCGTGACAAGCCGTTTGCCGGGCGGCCGGTCGGGTGCGGAAAGCGGCGGGTGCCTTGCCGCGGGCCGCCGCGTTTTCCGTCCTTCGGGAGTGTCCCGGGCAAGCTCGGTCCGCGTGCCCGCGGTGCTTGTGCCCGGGCCCGGGCTGCGCCACACCGACGCAACGGTCGTCGCGCCTGGGCGGCGCCGCGCAGAGGGGAGGCACGCGCATGAAAGTCTGTATCTTCGGCGCCGGCGCGATCGGCGGCTACCTTGCGGCCGGTCTGGCCGGTTCGGGCCAGGCCGAGGTGGCGGTCATCGCCCGCGGCAAGCACCTGGAGGCGATCCAGACCGGCGGTCTGACCCTCGAGAAGGACGGTGCCGAGAGCACGGTGCAGGTCACAGCGGCGCTGGACCCGCGCGAGATCGGGCCCGTCGACGTCGTGTTCAATGCGCTGAAGGCGCACCAGTCCTGGCAGTCGGCCGAGTACCTGCGCCCGCTCCTGGGCCCCGAGACAGCGGTGGTCTGCTGCCAGAACGGCGTGCCCTGGTGGTACTTTCACAAGGTCGGTGGCGAGCACGAGGGCAAGCGCCTGGACAGCGTCGACCGCGGCGACCGACAGTGGGACATCGTGGGTCCCGAGCGGGCCATCGGCTGCTCGGTCTATCCCGCGGCCGAGATCGCGGCACCCGGCCGGATCCGCCATGTCTATGGCGACAAGTTCGCGCTGGGCGAACCGGACGGGTCGAGTTCGGAGCGCATCCTGAAGATCGCCGCCCTGCTCGACGCCTCGGGCTTCCGGGCCCCGGTGCTGGAGGACATCCGTTCGGAGCTCTGGCTCAAGCTCTGGGGCAACCTCTGCTTTAATCCGATCTCGGCGCTGACGCGGCAGACGCTGGACGTGGTCGCCTCGCACCCCACCAGCCGCGACACGGCCAAGGCGATGATGCTGGAGGCCCAGACGATTGCCGAGAGCCTGGGCGCGTCGTTCCGGGTGGACGTGGAGAAGCGGATCAACGGCGCGGCCAAGGTCGGCAAGCACCGCACCTCGATGCTGCAGGACCTGGAAGCCGGCAAGGCGATGGAGATCGACGCGCTGGTGACCGCGGTGCAGGAGATGGGGCGGATCACCGGCCACGCGACCCCGACGCTGGACGTGGTGCTGGGCCTGGTACAGCAGCTCGGCATGAGCCAGGGCCTGTACCCGACCTATCCCACCGACAGCGCCGATGCCGAAAACGCCGCCGCCTGAACGCCCCGCCTGAACGCCCCGCCTGGACGCCTCAACCCCGGCACGCGGCTTTCGCCCGGCGCGCCGGAGCCGCCTTGCCGACCCCGCACCGCGTGGCCGGCGGCGGCCCAGCGGCGGCGGCGCGGTGCGCGCCGCTTGGCCGGCAGAGCCGCGCCACCGTGCCCGGTTCGTGGGCAGTGCGCGATGATCGCCGTTCGCGGGCCACGCGCGCCGACGTGACCCGCCGCCGCTGGGGCGCCGCCCGCCACGCGGTGCGGGGTCGGCAAGGCGGCTCGGACGGCGGCGCGCCCTTACAGCGCGGGGTCAGTCCGGGGTGCCGGCGGCCAGCAGGCCTGCAATCGCGTCGCTGGCGATCGGGCGGTGGCTGGTGAAACGCCCTTCGGACAGGATCTCCATCCCCGCGTCCACCAGCACGCGCTGGGTCATCCGCGCCAGCACCGAGCCCAGCGAAATCCGCGCGACGCCGAGGGTCGCCAGTCCGTTGTAGCCGAGCTGCGCCAACGGGCCGACGGCAAGCGCGTTGACCGGCGTGCTGCCGGCTGCGCGCACGACCTCGGCCAGCGCCTCGCCCTTGCCCGGGGTCGGCACGTAGACGCAGTCCGCCCCGGCCTCGACATAGAGCCGGATCCGCGCCAGCGCCTCGACCAGGTCGTAGGCGCCCGACAGCACCCCGTCGGCGCGCGCCACGAACACCAGGTCGCGGGGCAGCGCCCGGGCCGCGGCGATGCCGGCGCGCACCCGCTCGACCGCCAGATCCCGGTCCAGGGCGGGGCCGCCCGGGGCGGTGGTGTCTTCGATCGAGAGGCCCGCAAGGCCGACCTCGGCGGCGAGGCGCACGGTCTCGGCCACCGTCTCGGGCGCTTCGCCGTAGCCGTTCTCCAGATCGGCCGAGACCGGCAGTGTCACCGCCTCGACCAGCGACTGGGCGTGGGCCAGGGCCTGGTCGCGCGTCACCGTGCCGTCGGTGCGGCCCAGCGTGAAGGCGTGTCCCGAAGAGGTGGTCCCGATCGCGCGGGCGCCGAGGCCGGCCAGCACGCGCGCCGAGCCCATGTCCCAGGCGTTGGCCAGCACGAACGGCTCGCCCGGCCGGTGCAGGGCCCGAAAACCGGGCCCCGGGTCGTGTGCCATCGTCTGTCTCCCCCCCACGGCGCGACCGCCCCGCCCCGCCCCGCCCCGCCGGAGCGTTGCCGCCGCCTCGCGCACCCGCCGCCGCCGGTGCCGCGCGCTCAGGTGCCGCCGGCGGCCTCGCGCCGGCGCTGCATCCAGCGCACGATCAGAGGATACAGCATCAGCGCCACGGCGAGGAGCATGCACGCCAGCGCGATGGGCCGGTCGAAGAAGATCATCGCATCGCCCTGGCTGGAGATCAGCGTCTGGCGCAGCGACCGCTCGGCCAGCGGCCCCAGCACGATGGCCAGCACCGCCGGCGCCACCGGATAGTCCAGCTTGCGCATCAGATAACCGACGATGCCGAAGATCAGCATCAGCCAGACATCGAACATCCGGTCGGTGGTGGCGAAAACGCCCACGATGCACAGCACGAAGATCACCGGCGCGAGCATGGTGAAGGGCATCGCCAGCACGCGGATGAACAGCGGGATCAGCGCCAGGTTCAGCGCCAGCGTCACCGCGTTGGCCACGTACATCGAGCCAATGAGACCCCAGACGAATTCAGCCTCTTCGGTGAACAGCAGCGGGCCGGGGCGCAGGCCCCAGATGATCATGCCGCCGAGCAGGATTGCCGTGGTGGGCGAGCCGGGAATGCCCAGCGTGATCATCGGCAGCATCGATCCGGTCGAGGCGGCGTTGTTCGCGGCCTCGGGCGCGGCGACGCCGGCCACGTTGCCTTTGCCGAAGGTCTCGGGCTCCTTGGCGAAGCTTTTGGCCAGGCCATAGGACATCAGCGACGCGGGCGTCGCGCCCGCGGCCGGCAGGGTGCCGACGAAGAAGCCCAGGAACGAGCCGGCGACGGTGGGGCGCAGATACTCGCGCACCGCGCTGACGTTGTCCTTCACGCGCTGCCAGCTGAGCGACACGTTGTGGATCTGAACCTTGCCTTTGGTGTGCTCCAGCGTCCACAGCATCTCGCCGATGCCATAGATGCCGATCGCCAGCACGATGAACTGGATCGGGCGCTGCAGCTCGGTCATGTCGAAGAACACCAGCCTCGGCTGGCCCGAGATGATGTCGAAGCCCACCGCCGCGATCACCAGCCCGATCAGGATCGACACCGCGGTTTTGGGGATGTCGTCGCCGCCGAGCCCGATGAAGGTGGCGAAGGCCAGCACCATCAGCGCGAATTCCTCGGGCGGACCGAACTTGAGCGCGACCTCGGCCAGCGGCGGGGCGAAGAAGGTGAACAGAATCACCGACACGGTGCCGCCCACAAAGGACGCGATGGCCGCGGTCATCAGCGCGCGGTCGGCGAGCCCTTTCTGCGCCATCGGCCTGCCGTCGAACACGGTGGCGACGGCCGTCGAGGCGCCGGGGATACCGAGGGTGATCGACGACACCGCGCCGCCGTACATCGCGCCGTAGTACAGCGCTGCCAGAAAGATTATCGCGGCCGTCGGCGGCACCAGGAAGGTGATCGGCAGCAGCACGGCCACGCCGTTCACCGAACCGAGCCCCGGCATCGCGCCGACGAACAGCCCGGCCAGACAGCCGGCGAAGATCATAAACAGGTTCAGCGGCTCGAAGCTGGTCAGCAGGCCCGATGCCAGGGGCTGGAGCACGGTCTCGATCACGGCTGGGCCTCGCTGTCGGTGGAAGCGCCGGCGGCGCGGCCGGGGGCCGGCGGGATCACGTGCCGCGACAGCAGCACCGCGCCACCCACCGGGGTCAGCAGCGCGCTCGCCCAGAACGCGACCAGGCCGTTGCGCCCCATCCGCGCCGCAACAATGCCGACCACGATGGCGGCGATCACGTACAGCGCGATGCCAGCGGCCGTCAGGCCCGGCGCCGCGCCGTACTGGATGGCGTAGCGCTGGTTGTCGACGACCAGGAAGGCCTCTTCGAAGAAATCGATGCCCTTGGGCAGGTAGCGGGTCAGCGCGACCTCGAACAACAGATAGACCGTGATCGGTACGCCCAGCGCGAATGTCCCCGTCTCCAGCCACCCGTGCCGGCCGATGACGCGGAGATAGAAGATCAGGAAGATCAGAAAGCTGAGGTACATGCCGATCAGCTGGATCAGCGCGATCATCAGCGTCAGCGCGCCGGCGGTGATCAGCACCAGCAAAACGGTATCGCCGTCGATATAGGGCGCGTTCGACCGGCTTTCGGGCGTCATGCGGGCGAACCAGCGCAGCAGCGCGACCGAGGCGGCGATGCCCATCAGCGCCGACAGCCAGAACGGCCAAAAGCCGGAGCCCGGGCCGCGGCCCTCGATCCAGCCGATGTTCAACTCGGCGCTCTTCACCATGAGCGTGATGGACAGCAGGACAAGCAACCCTGCCATCAGGCCTTCGGCCAAACGGGTCGACATCGCAACCGCTCCTATCGCGAAAGTGGCCGGTCCTGAATGTCGGACCGGCCAAGTGCCGGCGCTAAGGGGGGTGCCGGCACCAGATCGCCGCCCGTCTTGGCGCGGGCAAGCGGGCGGGGCAGGCAAAACGGGGGTGAAGCCTGCCGCGCCAAACTCTCGTTCGATTACTCGCCGGTGATTGCCGCGGCGCCGACTTCTTCGATCAGCTGCTCATGCCGAGCGAGCTGAGCCTCGTGGAACGCGGCCAGATCGGCGCCGGCCGTCCACTCCTCGCAGAACAGGCCCTCGTCGGTGCAGAACTTCTGCCACTCCTCGGACTCGAACAGCGTCTTGAACACCCCCGTATACCACTCCTGGGCCTCGGCGCTCATGCCCGGAGGACCGTTGATCGAGCGCTGCATGTAGTACTCGATGTCGTGGCCCAGCTCCTTGGCGGTCGGGATGCCCGGATAGGCCTCCATACGCTCGGCAGTGAACTGGACGAGCGGCATCGAGCGGCCCGCGCGGGCGAACTCGGACTGCTCGGCCGGGTTGTTCACGGTGCTGTCGATGAAGCCGCCGACCAGGTTGGTCGCCACGGTGCCACCGCCCGGGAACGGGATGTAGGTGACCTCGTAGCCGAACTCCGCCTCCATCATGGCCGTGAGGATCGAGTCCTCCTGGCCCGAGCCGGTGCCGCCCACTTTCCACTGGCCGTTGGCCGCCTTCACCGCTGCGACATAGTCTTCGAGCGTGTCGATCTCCTTCTCCGGCTGCACCCAGAGCAGGAAGGTGTCGAGCGCCATCAGACCGATCGGGGTGAACTGGGAGATGTCGATCCCCAGGTCCGACTGGATGACGGGCGTGGTGTAGTAGCTGTTGAGTGTGACCATGACCGTGTGGTCATCGCCGGCCTTGTCCTGCAGGTAGGTGAGTGCCTCGGCGCCCGATCCGCCGGGCTTGTTGATCGGGATGAAGGGACGCGGTGACAGCCCCTTCTGTTCGATCAACGCCTGCAGAAGGCGGGCGATCTGGTCGGCACCGCCGCCTTTGCCCGCCATGATGATCAGCTCGACGGGCTTGCGGGGCGCCCAGTCGGCCTTGGCGGGAAGGGCCGCCCCGGTGACCAGGGCCGCCGCCGCCACGCCGGCAGCAAGCTTGGTAATGGATTTCATTCTGGGTAGTCTCCCCGTACTCGCCGGCCTTAAGGCCGCCGTTGTTGTCTGGGCCCACCAAGTGGACCCTTCGAATCGGGTAGCAGACACGGCTGTTTCCACAGCGATGGCCGTCCCCCGGTTGGCGCTTTACGCCTTAGAATTAGTACCCTGTCGCCACAAGCTTGCAATAAAGATTCCTAAATCCGGGCATTTAGGGCGATTCGTTGTCAAAAATTACGCCGCGTAGTGGAGGCGACAACCACACTGCGGATCAAAAGAGGCCCTGGATATCGCCCTGCTCGTCGAGGCGGATCGTTTCTGCCGCCGGCGTGCGCGGCAGACCCGGCATCGTCATGATTTCGCCACAAACCGCCACGACGAACCCGGCCCCGGCCGAGAGGCGGACCTCGCGCACCGGAATCTCGAATCCCGTCGGCGCGCCGCGCTTGGTGGGGTCGGTGGTGAAAGAATACTGCGTCTTGGCCATGCACACCGGAAAGTCGCGGTAGCCCGCATCCTCCCAAGCCTTGAGCTGATCTTTGATCTTTTGGTCGGCGACGACACCGTCTGCACGGTAGATCTCGCGCGCCACGGTCTCGATCTTCTCGAACAGGCCCATGTCGTCGGGGTAGATGGGGGCGACTTTCGCGCTGCCGCCCTCGCACAACGCGACGATACGCTCGGCCGTCTCGGCAATACCCTTGCCGCCGTCGGCCCAGTGTTTGTTCAGCACCGCCTCGACGCCAAGCCCTGCGCAGAAGTCCTTGATCGCCTGCACTTCCTCGTCGGTGTCGGTGACGAAGTGGTTGATGCCGACTATGATGGGCACGCCGAACTTCTGCATGTTCTCGACGTGGCGTCCCAGGTTGGCACAGCCAGCGGTGACCGCGGCGACGTTGGCTGTCCCAAGATCGGCCTTTGCCACGCCGCCGCCCATCTTGAGCGCGCGTACCGTGGCGACGATCACCGCCGCATCGGGGGCCAGACCCGCCATCCGGCATTTGATGTCGATGAATTTCTCGGCGCCGAGGTCCGCGCCGAAGCCCGCTTCGGTCACCACATAGTCGGCCAGCT
>JBCCMW010000214.1:0-7188 GCA_039026175.1 Pseudomonadota bacterium | reverse complement strand
CCGCGCCGGGCACCGCGGCCGTCAGCGCCTCGGCCATCGCCGCGGGGTCGGGGCCGCGCCCGACCAGCGTCACGTCCACCAGCCGCGGGATCGGCAGTTCCGAGAGCAGCGCCCCGTCGCCCAACCATGGCGCCAACAGGCCCTGCAGCGCGTCGCGGTCCAGCGCGCGCGCCTCGGCCACGCCGTCGCTGGCGCGCAGGATCTCCAGCACCCGGCCAAGGCTCGCCGCGTCGCCTGCCGGCAGCCGCACCGTGGCGCTGCCCTGCAGGTCGGCCCGCCAGCGCGCACCCAGCTCGGCCGCCGCCAGCCCCGCGACCAGCCCGACCAGCGCCAGGAACGCCATCGCGGCCGAGGCGACCACCACCAGCCACGCGCCCCAGCCCCCCGGCGCCACCAGCTGCGGCCGCGGCCCGGCCAGGCGCCCGACCAGATCGGCCGGGCCCCCGCTTTGGGTATCGTCTCGGGGATCGTGTCGGGGATCGTCTCGGGGATCGCCCCGGGCGCCGTTCCGGGCATCGCCTCGGGGATCGCCCCGGGCGCCGTTCCGGGCATCGTGGGGGCTTTGCGCGGGGGCGTCGTGGTCCTCCGTCACGGCTCGCCCCCGCCTTGGGTCAGCCGCCCGTCGGCCAGGCGCAGGATCCGCGTCGCCACCAGCGGCCGGGCCGAGCGGATCAGCCCCAGATCGTGCGTCGCCACCAGCACGGTCTTGCCCAGCTTGTTGAGCTCGATGAGCAGCCGCAGGATCCTGAGCCCCATGTCGGCGTCCACGTTGCCGGTCGGCTCGTCGGCGATGATGATCTCGGGCGAGGTGATCACCGCCCGGGCGATCGCGGCGCGCTGCTGCTCGCCCGCCGACAGCGCGCGCGGCGGCGCCAGGGCGCGGTGGCTGAGCCCCACCCAGCGGATCAGCTCGGCGATGTCCTCGGCATGCTCGCCGGCGTCGCGCCCGTGCACCGCCAGCGGCAGCGACACGTTCTCGGCCACGGTCAGGTGGTCCAGCAGCCGGAAGTCCTGGAACACGATGCCGATGCGCCGGCGCAGCGCCAGCCGGCGCTCGGGCGGCAGGGCGGCCGCGTCCTCGCCGAACAGCGTCACCCGGCCGCCCTGGGGCAGCAGTTCCAGGTACAAGAGCTTCAGCAGCGTCGTTTTGCCCGCCCCCGACGGGCCGGTGAGAAAGTGGAAGCTGCCGGGGGCCAGGCGCGCCTTGACGCCGTCCAGCGTCGGGCGCCCGTCATAGCCGAAGCGGACATCGTCGAGCGCGATCACGGGGCGCGCCCGCCACAGCCCGCGCCCGGGATCGCCCGGGCACAGCGCCCCACGCCGGCGCCCCCGACCGCTCGCTGCGGGCCGCCGTGCCGCACCGGTCGCCCGGCAGCGTGCCCGCTGCTGTGCCCGCTGCTGTGCCCGCGGCCATACCCGCTGCCGTGCCCGGTTTTATGCCCCCTGCCGTGCCCGCTGCCGTGAGCCGCGTCGCACGGGGTCCGGCGCGCCGTTCTGCCGGCCTGGAGTGACCCGCAGCGCGCCACGCCCTGTCCCATCGCCGGCCGACACCGTGTTCCGACCGGCACATCGGGCCGATACCGGGCCGCTGCCCTTGGCCGACGATCAAGAAAGGGCATATGGGGAGGGGGGTTTGACATCGAGGTTTACACTACGCCATGGCCGCCGCGCAGTGTATATGCGTGTGGGGTGGGGTCGCATAGCGAGGAGGGAGGCGTCGGATGACGGTGCAGCAGGGTGGAGGCGGCAACGTCCCCGCATCGTCCGGCGCGCGTCAGCCTGCGGGTGGCGCGCCGATGCACGAGATCGAGTGTCCGAGCTGCCGCGCGCGCTACCGCGTCGCCGCCAAGGCGCTTGGCGAGCGCGGTCGCCGGGTGCAGTGCGCCGCATGCGGCGAGGTGTGGCACGCATTCCCGGCGCCGCAGCGCTCGGCCCAGGCAGTGCCCCCGGTCCGGCCGCAGCCGGCACCGCAGCCCGCGCCCGCGGCCCAAGGTGCCGCTGGCGAGGGTGTTGGGGCCCAGGGTGTCGGAGCCCAGGGTGTCGGGGCCCAAAGTGTGGCGGCCCAGGGTATCGCAGCGCAGGGTATCGCAGCGCAGGGTATCGCAGCTCAGGGTGCTGCGAGCGCCCCGGCGGGCGGAGGCTCGGCCGCCGGAGACAGTTTCGCGGATCGTCTCGCGCGTCTGCGCGGCGGCGCACCGGCCGACGACGGTCTGGGTCCCGACGACGCCGCAGCCGCCTCCGCGGCCCCGGGCGCGGTCGACGCCGAAGGCGCCGGACCCGCTAGCGCCGGAGGCGCCGGACCCGCTCGCGCCGGAGGCGCTGGAGCCGATGGCGCGTGGCCCGACGGCGCGGGTCCGGACGGTGTCCACGACGATCCCACCCGGCCCGATGGCGGGCGCGAAAAGCAGATGGCCGAGATCCGGCGCATGCTGGACGACCTCAAGGGCGACGGCAACGCCAGCGAAGCGTCGCCTCCGCCGGGGCGCGACGTTGCGGGCATCGATCGTATGGCCCCCGCGCCCGCCCAGGCCCGCCGCAGCACCGACGACGTGGATCCGCTGCGCGAGAAGCTGCGCGAGAGCGATCAGCGCGGTCGGCGCGGCGCCCAGGACAGCGACGCCCAGCGCGCCGGCCTGATGCGCCGCCACCAAAAGCGCACGCGCCGCCGCCGGATGGCCGAGCAGACCCGCAAGTCGCGCGGCGGCTTTTACACCGGGCTGACGCTCGTCCTGTTGGTCGCGGGCATGCTGGCGGGTACCTACAGCTTCTCGAACGTCATCGTCGACCGCTTCCCGGGTGCGGCCCCCGCCATCGCCCAGTACCGCGAGGTGATCGACGAGTGGATGGGCGAAGCACAACAGGTCTGGAACGGCGTCGAACAGCGCATCGGCGAACTCTCCGAGGAATTGTTCGCCGAGTAGCCGTCATCCGCGCTTCCGGGGACAGTTACGCTGCCTTGTGGGAGGGGCGTGACCCCGTGACCCGGACGCCGGGCAAACGCGCTGTGGCGCTGCCCCACACGCGCCATATGCCTTGCCCGGCCGCCCGACTATCCGGAACCCCCTGTCGCGCGACGGCAGGGCGCTTCCGATCTGCTGCCGCGCATGCAGAGGCGAACGCAGAAGGGGACGCCCCGCGCCGGCGCTCCGATCAGTAGCGCTCGATGAGGCGTTCCAGGTAGTCGAGTTCATAGTCGGGACGGGTGGCGTCGCCCGCGCGGCGGCGCAGTTCGTCCAGCAACTCGCGCGCGCGGTCCAGCAGCGCCTTGTCGGGCACGTCGGTGCCGTCGCCGTCCATCGCGCCGTAGCGACCTGCGGGGCGGTCGAACGGGTCGGCCTGTTGGCGGTCGTCGCCGTTGCCGCGGCCGCGGCCGGCACCCTGGGCCTGCTGCTCGCCCTGACCCTGTTGCTGCAGCTGCTGGGCCAGCGCCTCGGCGCCCTCCTGCAGCCGGTCCAGCGCGTCGAGCTGGTCGTCGACGGCCTCGCCCGGCGCATCGCCCTGCAGGTCGTCTTCGGCCCGGCCCATCGCGCGGCCCGCCTCGTCGAACGCATCGCCCATCGCGCCGTCGCCGCCCGGCAGGCGCGAGCGCAGTTCGTCCAGCATCTGCTGCAGCGCGCGCTGTTCGGCGGCCAGATCGCCGCCCTGGCCCTGCTGACCCTGCTGGCCGCCGCCCTGGCCCTGTTGGCCCTGCTGGCCTCCCTGACCCGGCTGCTGGCCCTGCTGGCCCTGCTGGCCGGGCTGTTGACCCGGTTGTTGGCCCTGCTGCTGACCCTGTTGCTGGCGCTGGTTGCGGCGCGCCTCGTCGAAGGTGCGATCGGACAGGTCACGCTGGCGCTCCATCAGCTCCTGGAGCTGTTGCATGGCCTGCTCGCCCGGGCTGCCCTGCTGGCCCATCTGCGGCTGGCCGGCCTGTAGGTTCTCCAGCATCCGCTGGAGCTGGCTCAGCATGTCGCGCGCCTCGTCGCGCAGGCCGCTTTCGGCCCGGCGCTGCAGCTCGTCCAACAGCTCCTGCAGGTCCTGCTGGGTGATCTGGTCGCCCTGGCGGCCCTGCATCTGCTGGTTCGCCATGTCGCCGTTCTGCATCCGCTCCATCTGTTGGCGGGCAAACTCGCGCAGATACTGCTCCATCGCCGCGCGCATCTCCTCCATCGCGCGGCGGATATCCTCCTCGGTGCCGTTCTCCAACGCGTCCTGCAGCGCACGCTCGGCGGCGCGCAGCCGCTCCAACGCGCTGTCCAGATCGCCGCCGTCCAGGCCGATGGCGGCCTCCCACAGCAGCTCGACCACCTCCTCGGCAACGTCGGGCACGTTATCCTCGACGATCGCGCCGGCCAGACGACGCACCGCCGTGCGGGTCGCGAGGTAGGCGCCGAACTTGCCTTCGAACACCTCCTCGGGGCGGCGGCTGACCGCCTGGACCACCATCAGCACGTGCTCGGCCTGGCCGAAGTCCAGCGCCAGATTGCGCCGCTGCTCGATCAATGCGCGCGCCAGCGGGTTCGAAAAATAGCGCCCGGGCAGGCGGAACACCGTCGCCTCGGACAGGCCCTGCTGGCCGGCGCCGTCTTCGGCGATCAGGGTCAGCGCAACCTCGCCGCCGGCGAGCGGGTGGCGGGTGGCATCCTCCAGCGCCGTGTCGCTGACCTCGCGCGGGTCGCCGCTGATCGGCAACGGCAGGTTGAAGGACAGCGGCTCCTCGATCAGGCTGGTGCCAGGCGCCGGCATCCCGCCGGGCGGCACGATCTCGGCATAGGCGGCGGCGACGCCGTAATCGTCGGCCGCGCGGAAGTCGATCTCCAGCCCCCCGGCAAAGGTGTCGCGCGGCGGTGCCGACAGCTCGATGGTCGGCGGCGCATCCGGCAGAACGGTGAGCGTCCAGCCGGCCAGCACGGTCTCGCCGTTCTTGATGGTCAGCGTGCCGTCTTCGGCGACCTCGCCCTGCATCTCCCAGAGCCCGGCCCCCAGGTCCTGCACCGCGTCGGCGCCGGCGATACCCTCGGCGGCGACCGCGGGCCGGGCGGCGACGTCGGTCACCCGCAGGGTCAGCGCCGACCCGACGGGCACCGTATAGGCCGCGGTCTCGCGATCCAGGTACATCGTGTCGACGCCCGTATAGGCCGGCGGCACCACCCAGGCCTCGGCCGCGGGCTCGGCGATGAACGCCACTGTGTCGGACGCGGCAGCTTTGGGCGCGACGACCAGGCTCAGCAGCCGATCGCGCCATGCCTCGCCGCTGCCGATCATGCCGGCGATCAGCAGAATGGGCGCAAAGAAGCGCAGGCCCCAGGGGTCGGCGTCGGACAGGCGCAGATCGGCGGCCCGGGCACGCAAGGCAGCGGCCGCCCGTTCGGCCCGGCGCTGATGCTCGCGCCACAGCGCGCGGGCAAAGCCGTCGCGTGCGCCGGCGACCTGGATGTCGGTCAGCACCGACAGCGGCCGGCTCGGCAGGCTCTCGTCCAGCCGGTGCCGTGCGTCGACTTTGCTGGGCCAGCGAAAACCGCGGAAGCCCCAGCCGGTGGCGAAGATCAGCGCGACCACCGTGGCGATCAGCGCCACGGGATGCCACATCGCAGGGATCGCCGCATAGGCGCCCAGCAGCGCCAGCCCGAGGATCGCGACCAGCATCGACACGCCGGGCCAGAGCGCCCCGGTCAGCCGTTCGGCGACCAGCGCCCGCCTGCTGGACGCCAGACGGCGCCGGGTGTCGGGATCGGGCGTGTACGGCTTGTCCGGCAGGTCGCCCTGCAGACGGGACGCCTTCCCCTGCGCGGTGTCGGTCGGGCGGGTCTCGGTCGAGCGCGTGTCGTCGGCCATGTGTCCCCTTCGACGCCCGCCCCGCCGGTGCCGAAAAGCGGCTTACGCAGAGGTCGGGCCGTAGATCCAGTCCGGCACGCTATCACGGGCCAAGATCTCGGCCAATGTGGGGCGCGCGCGGACCACGGCAAAGCGCGCACCGCTGACCAACACCTCGGGCGCGAGCGGACGTGTGTTGTATTCGCTGCTCATGACCGCGCCGTAAGCACCGGCTGAGCGAAAAGCGACCAGATCGCCGGCTTGCAGCGGCGGAAGAGGCCGCTGGCGGGCAAAGGTGTCGCCGGTCTCACACACCGGGCCCACCACGTCGACGGGGCCGATGGGGCTATCGGCCGCGGGCTCTCGCACGGGCACGATGTCGTGATGCGCTTCGTACATCGCCGGCCGGATCAGGTCGTTCATCGCCGCATCCAGGATCAGGAAGTCGCGCCCCGCCCCGTGCTTGCGGTACAGCACGCGCGACAGCAGCACGCCCGCGTTGCCCGCGATCAGCCGCCCGGGCTCGATCACGATCTGGCAGCCCAAATCGCCCACCGTGCGCCGGATCAGCGCGCCATAGTCGAACGGCAGCGGCGGCGCCTGGTTGGTCGCCACGTACGGGATGCCCAGCCCGCCGCCCAGATCCAGCCGCGTGATCCGGTGCCCCGCGTCGCGCAGCCGCTGCGTCAGCGCCGAGACCTTGGCAAAGGCCGCCTCGAACGGCGCCAGCGCGGTCAGTTGGCTGCCGATGTGCACGTCGACGCCGATCACCTCGATCCCCGGCAGGGCGGCGGCGCGGGCGTAGAGCTCGGGCGCCGCGTCGATCGGCACGCCGAACTTGTTTTCGGATTTCCCGGTCGAGATCTTGGCGTGGGTGCCGGCGTCGACGTCGGGGTTGACGCGCACGGCGATGCGGGCCGTGGCGCCCATCGCGGTGGCGACGGCGGACAGGCGCTCCAGCTCGGGCGCGCTTTCGACGTTGAAATGGCCGATGCCGGCGGCCAGCGCGTCGCGCATCTCGCCCTCGGTCTTGCCGACGCCCGAGAAGACGATGCGCGCGGGGTCGACGCCCGCGGCCAGGGCGCGCGCCAGCTCGCCGCCCGAGACCACGTCCGCCCCAGCACCCAGCCGCGCCAGCGTGGCGACGACGGCGAGGTTCGAGTTGGCCTTCAGCGCATAGGCGATCAGATGGTCGGTGCCGGCCAGCGCCTCGTCGAACACGCGGTAGTGCCGCTCCAGCGTGGCGGTCGAGTACACGTAGGCCGGCGTGCCGACCTCGGCCGCGATCTCGGCCAGCGGCACGTCCTCGGCGCAGAGCGCGCCGTCGCGGTAGATGAAGTGGTCCATGGCCGGCCGGCAGTCTCGATCCGTTGCTTGAGCCGGCGTTAGACTCGG
>JBCCMW010000213.1:0-7226 GCA_039026175.1 Pseudomonadota bacterium | reverse complement strand
GCACCCGGCGCACCCCGCGAAAGCGCGGCGGCACATAAGGCTTGCGCCGCACCGCCCGGCGGCCGAACCCATCGATGAAGACGCCGGTGAACGAGATCGTGGGGCCGAAGAAGACCGGCGCCGAAGTGCCCGGCACCAGGCCGTAGTAGCCGACACCGCTAAAGCCGTCGTCGAAGAAGATCTCGTCGTAGAACACGTCGTCGTAGACCACCGACGAAAAGGCGGGCTGATCGACCACCACGCCCACGGGCGCGGTTGCAGCCCCCAGCGTGGCACCCGCCAGGCCGCCGATCAGCGCACCGACGCCCGGACGGTTGTCGGCGATCGCAGCACCGGCCAGCGCGCCAAAGGCACCGCCCGTCACCGCGCGTTCGCCCGGCGTCACGCCGCAAGCCGCCGTGGCCAGCGCCAGCGCGCCCAGCACCAAACCCCGGAAAAAACGCATGGCATGCCTCCCTGATGTCGGCATTGAACGGCGGTACGGTACCGTTCCGTCGTGCTTCGGTAACAAAATATGCAGCTGTGGCGGATTGGAACCGAACGGCGGATCTACGCCGGTCGACGGGCCAGGCAGTCGATCTCGACCAGCGCACCGACGGCCAGTGCCGTGACGCCCACGGTGGTGCGCGCCGGCAACCGTCCCGGCTGGAAGAACGTCTGGTAGACCTGGTTGAACGCGGCGTAATCGCGCTCGAAATGGGTGAGATAGCAGCGGCATTGCAGCACGTGGCCGAGCTCGAGACCGACGCCCGCGAGCACGATGGCCAGGTTCTCGATCACGCGGCGGGTCTGCGCGGCAATGCCCTCGGGCAGCGGCCGGGCCGGATCGTCGGGCCAGGTCGGCATCTGCCCTGTGAGGATCACCCAACCGTCGGCCTCGACCGCGTGGCTGAACGGCGCGACCGGTTGCGGCGCCCCGGAAACCATGTAGTGCACCGCCGATCCCTCCCCTGACGCGCCGCACCGTGCCAGCACGGCACGATCACGGGCCGCGAGCATAGGGCGGCGTCGGGGGCGGTGGATAGAGCGGCAGCACGCAGGACCGCGACCCTTGCGGCAGCGGCCCTTGGAACAACGGCCCCCGGAACAACGGCCCTGAGGACAGCGGCCCTGGGGACAGCGGCCCCTACGACAGCGGTGCGCGCTCGTCGCGGCCGGCGGCGGTGCGCAGTTCCAGCCGCCCTGGCGCAAAGCGCGTCAGCACGTCGTCCCACGCCACGTTCAGCACCTCGCCATTGCGATAGCGGCTGACGTCGCGGCCAACATAGGTGGGCTTGGCTGGTAGCGGCAACCCGCTGAAGGCAAACGACAATTGATAGCGCGAGCGCGGCAGTCGGTGGATCTCGGCCATTCGTCCGGGGCCGGGTGCGATGGGCGGCGTGGGCCGCAGCGCCCCGTCGCGGTCGTACAGCACCATCACGGCGCCGTCGGTGGTGCGCACCACCAGGTACGGCCGCCCGCCGAAATAGTCGTAGAAACGGAAGTAATCGTCG
This sequence comes from Pseudomonadota bacterium, assembly GCA_039026175.1. Classification (GTDB taxonomy): domain Bacteria; phylum Pseudomonadota; class Alphaproteobacteria; order Rhodobacterales; family Rhodobacteraceae; genus Thermohalobaculum. The sequence goes on along the minus strand of JBCCMW010000213.1, from coordinate 5,733 downwards.
ATCTCGAAGCGCACGACCTCGACGTCCGAGGTCCAGAAATCCTCGCGCAGCCGGTCGTTCCAGCCGCGCGCGTCGGCAAACCGGCGGTAGGACAGCAGCGCCGCGACCGACATCCCAAACAGGATGCAGCCGCCATAGACCGAGAGCCGCGTCTCACCCATCACCTGCACCAGTTCCAGGTACTCGACGAGGAAGACACAGAAAACCAGGTTGATGGCCATGCCCGCGGCGCCGACGATCGTCCAGAACAGCCAGTTCGACAACGCCAGATCCTCCAGATCCGCCGAAGCGGTCTGAATGTCGGACATGTGGAGTTGTCGGTGTTCGACGATCATGCTCACGCCACACGCGCTACCAAAGCCTTAACGCCCTTAACGAAAGCGCAAGACTTGGGAAGCATAATGGCGGGTTTATGAAGTTTCCAGCACGAGCTACCGGTGGGGAAGTCCGAGCGCCTCAGACTGTATCAAAGAGGGATATTATCATGTTTTTTCCATGGGTTCTCGAGACGCTTTCCCTCGAGCGCGGCAAAGGCGCGGGCGACTCGCCGGCGCGTGGACTGGGGCATGATCACCTCGTCCATGAACCCCCGTTCGGCCGCGACGAACGGGTTGGCAAAGCGGTCCTCGTACTCCTTGGTCAGCCGGCTGATCTTTTCGGGGTCGCCGCTCTCGGCCCGGTGCAGGATCTCCACCGCGCCCTTGGCGCCCATCACCGCGATCTCGGCCGTGGGCCAGGCATAGTTGACGTCGCCGCGCAGGTGCTTTGACGCCATCACGACGTAGGCGCCGCCATAGGCCTTGCGCGTGACCACCGTGACCTTGGGCACCGTCGCCTCGCCGTAAGCAAACAGCAGCTTGGCGCCGTGCTTGATGACCCCGCCCAGCTCCTGCGTGGTGCCCGGCAGGAAGCCCGGCACGTCGACGAAGGTTAGGATCGGGATCTCGAAACAGTCGCAGAAGCGCACGAACCGCGCGGCCTTGCGGGCGCTGTCGATGTCCAGCACGCCGGCCAGGACCATCGGCTGGTTGGCGACCACGCCCACGGTCCGGCCCTCGATCCGGATAAAGCCGGTGATGATGTTGCCGGCGAAATCGGCCTGCAGCTCGAAGAATTCGCCCTCGTCGGCGGTCTTTAGGATCAACTCCTTCATGTCGTAGGGCATGTTGGGGTTGGCGGGCACCAGACTGTCCAGGCTGGGCTCGACCCTGTCGGCCGGGTCGCTGGTGGGCCGTTCGGGCAGGGCGCCGCGGTTGGACAGCGGCAGATAGTCGAACAGCCGCCGGATCTCGGCCAGCGCCTCGACGTCGTTGTCAAAGGCGCCGTCGGCGACCGAGCTTTTCTTGGTGTGCGTGCCCGCGCCGCCCAGCTCCTCGGCCGTCACCTTCTCGCCCGTCACGGTCTTCACCACGTCGGGCCCGGTGACGAACATGTACGAGGTGTCGCGGACCATAAAGATAAAGTCCGTCATCGCCGGCGAGTACACCGCGCCGCCCGCACAGGGCCCCATGATCACCGAGATCTGCGGGATCACGCCCGAGGCCATGATGTTGCGCTGGAACACCTCGGCATAGCCCGCCAGCGAGGCGACGCCCTCCTGGATACGCGCACCGCCGGAGTCGTTGATACCGATCACCGGCGCGCCGTTGCGCACCGCCATGTCCATCACCTTGCAGATCTTCTCGGCGTGGGTTTCCGACAGCGAGCCGCCGAACACCGTGAAGTCCTGGCTGAACACATAGACCTGGCGGCCGTTGATCGTGCCCCAACCGGTGATCACGCCGTCGCCGTGGTACTGCGTCTCGGCCATACCGAAGTCGGTGCAGCGGTGGTGCATGAAGGTGTCGTATTCCTCGAAGCTGCCCTCGTCGAGCAACAGCTCCAGCCGCTCGCGCGCGGTCAGCTTGCCGCGGCCGTGCTGGGCGTCGATCCGGCGGGTGCCGCCGCCGATGCGGGCCTCGGCACGCCGCGCTTCCAGTTGATCCAGAATGTCCTTCACGCTCGCACCCTCGCCGTCGTCGCCTCGCCGCTGCCAGGCGCGCCTCCGCGGCCGGCCATTCCGCATAGCGCGCCTGCCGGGCCTCGCCAAGGCGACCGCGGGATGAAACCGGGGCTGCGGGGCGGGGGGCTGCGGGGCGGGGGACTGCGGGGCGGGGGACTGCGGCCTGGGCACACGCACGGATTGCGGCGCACAACCAGCGCGAAATTTTGAGAAGCAATGCCAATGGGCGGAAGTGTTGTCTTGCAACCGCGACATAGAGGTCCGAGTGGCTAGGCTACGTGACACCGTTCACGTAAATCACGCTCATGGAACTTACCGCTCTCATATACGTGTCACGCAGCCTGGTCGGGTCGCGCAGCCCCGAGATGGATGCGATCGCCGAGACCTCGCAGCGCAAGAACCAGCAGCGGGGGCTCACGGGGTTTCTCTATTACGATGACGAGACCTTCGTGCAGGCCCTGGAAGGGCCCGAGAACGAGGTTCGAGGTCTCTATCGGATGATCGAGCGCGACAGCCGCCACGACAACGTCCACATGCTGCACGCACACGCGCTGCGGAACCGGGCCTTCGGCGGCTGGGCCATGGGCCTGTACGACGGCAGCGTGGACGGCGGCCTGCTGCGCGAACGCTTCGGCGGGGCGCTCTACAGCCGCGCGCGCGAGATGGATGTGCCCGAGCTTATGCGCTTTCTCCGCGATCTCAGCGTCGGCCGTCAGGACGTCTACGCACTGCCCTCGATGGCCTGACGCGCGCAGGACGGCGCAAGCCCGCGGTTCCGGATCGGTCTGCGCTTGCGCGCCACGCCGACGCGGCATACCAAGAACACATGGTGAACGCGACTCTCGTCCTGGCAGGTGAGCGGTTGGAGGCGCGGGCCGGCGGCACGCTGTGGTGGCCCGCCGCCGGCGTGCTGGCGGTTGGCGATCTGCACCTCGGCCGTGCCCAGGGGGCTGCGGGTCGGGGTCAGGCGTTCCTGCCGCCCTATGGCGACCACGACACCCTGGCGCGGCTCGAGGGCGAACTGACGGCGACCGGGGCCACGACGCTGCTGCTGGTCGGCGACAGTTTCGACGATGCGCCGAGCGCCGGGCAGGCGGCGGCCCGGCTGGGCGCGCGCCTGGTGCATCTGGCCACCGGGCGGCGGCTGATCTGGGTGACCGGCAACCACGACCCCCGGCCCGTGGCAGGTGTCCCCGGCCACTGGATCGGCGCATGGCGGCAGGGGCCGCTGGCGTTTCGGCACATCGCCACCAGCGTGCCGCCGCCGCCCGGCACGGGCGAGGTTTCGGGCCACTACCACCCCTGCGCCACGCTCTGGCGGCGCGGCGTTCGGCTGCGCCGTCGCTGTTTCCTGGCGGACGGCCGTCGGGCGATCCTGCCCGCCTTCGGCACCTATACGGGGGGCCTCGATGCGGCTGATCCGGCGCTGGCCGCGCTGATGGGCAAGGAGGCGACGGCGCTGCTGCTGGGCCGGCGCATCACGGCCGTGCCGATGGCCCGCTTGACCGAGCCCACGCATTGAGCACCGCTGCCCCCCCACCGCCACCACCACCGCCACCGCCACTGCCGGACCCCGACGCGATCGAAGCGCGCGTGCGGGCAGGCTTTGCCGCGCAGCCCTTTATGGCGCTGCTCGGCGCCGAGCTTGCCGCCATCGCACCCGGTAGGGTCGAGATCGCGCTCGCCGTCCGGCCAGCGCTGGGCCAGCAGCAGGGCTTCGTGCATGCAGGCGCCGCCTGGTCGATCGCCGACAGCGCGGCAGGCTTCGCCGCCCTGACCACAATGCCCGCGGACAGCGACGTGCTGACGGTCGAGCTGAAGATCAACCTGCTGCGCCCGGCGGCCGGCGCGCGGCTGCGCGCCGTCGGCACCGTGCTGCGCCCAGGGCGCCAGCTCACGGTGTGCCGCGCGGACGTGATGGCCGAGAGCGACGCCGGCTCGGGCGACGAGGCACCCGCACCGCGCCTCGTCGCCACCGCACTCGGCACCTTTGTCCGGGTTGCTGCGACGCCACGTCAGAGCGGCTGAACGTGCCTGATTGTAACCGTTGACCGCAGGGGAAAGCCGCGCTCAGCGCAAGGCGTTTTGCCCGGTGGCCGACGCCCCCTTGTCTGTTGGCGAGCTGGTCGTGCGGCGGTTGCGGCAGCGGGCCCGTCCTCCCTTGGGTCGCCGCCCGGCGATCAGGTAGGCGGGCAGGCCCACCGCCATGGCCACCGGAGGCAGCATCAGGATGGCGCCGCACAGGCCGAACACCACCGGCGTGGTCGCCGCGACCAGCAGAAAGTCGACGACGCAGGCACGCCGACACCCGCGTGGCGCACCCCGGTGCGTGCCGGGTGTTGTAGGGGCCGTGACCGGCGGGCTGGGCGCGCGCGCGCCCCACCGGCGGGGCCCGTCGTCGCGCAGCCAGCGGCCGCGCGGCATCACCCCGGTGCCCGCGCTGCCCGCCGGCGGACCTGCAAGAGCCCCCTTTTTGACAGTCTTAACTGTTGTTTCGGTCATCACAGAAAACTCCGCCCAAAATTTTTTCGGTCGCGTGCCGCGTCGGCGGCGGGGTCAGCCCGCCTTGGGCAGCACCCGGGCCAGCGCGCCGCCGGCACGTAGCATCGCCATCTGTGTGCTTCGCGGCAGGCGCGCGACGTCTCGGTACCAGGTGTCGAACAGCTCCATCATCTCCAGCGTGGTGGCGATCCGTGTCGCCACGGCCTCGGGCGTCTCGCCGTCGGTCTGTGCCGTGCCCGAGACAGCGCGCAACGCCTCCATGGTGGGGGCGAATTCGCGCTCGCGCCGGCCCTCGACCACCGCGCGGACCAGGTCGAACAGATCCTCCAGCGCCACAAAATGGTCGCGTCGGTCGCCCAGCTCGCGGCTCACCTTGATGAGCTTCCACCCCTGCAGCTCGCGCAGCGCCGTCGAGACGTTCGAGCGCGCGATCCCCAGCGTTTCGGCGATCTCTTCGGCCGGCAACGGGCGCGGCGCCAAATGCAGCAGCGCGTGGACCTGCGCGACCGAGCGGTTGACGCCCCAGCGGGTGCCCATCTCGCCCCAGTGCAGCACGAAGGCGCGCATGGCAGGGGTCAGCTCCATGACTGTCTCCAATTTCTGTTATGTCAGAATTAAACAAAGGTCATGCGCGATCAAGGCCGTGCCCCGCGCGCGGTTGCCGCAGCCGCTGCGCGGGCGGGTCCCGCTGTGCGAGGCCCTGGGTTGGCGCTGCCGTGGGGCACCCTGCGGCCCGGATCGCCGGCCCGGATCGCTGGCCCGGATCGCTGGCCCGGATCGCCGGCCCGTGCGACGCGCCGCACAGCAGGCGCGAGCGCCCGGGCGCAGCCGTCAACGCGCGCCAGGCGACCTGGGCCATCCTGGCGGCACCCACGCCGCGACCGGCCGCATCGGCGCCGAGGGCACGATGTGTGTCGGTGGCGGGCGCGTCGGATGGGGGGCGCGTCGGATGGGGGGCGCGTCGCTAAAGGGTGCGCGTCGGTGATGCACGCGCATGCGCGTCGGCTCAGGCCGTCAGGCCCTCGGGCTCGGGCAGGCCGTTGGCGCGGCAGCAGGCGGTCAGCGTGTTGGCCAAGAGGCAGGCGATCGTCATCGGCCCCACGCCGCCCGGCACGGGCGTGATCGCCCGCCTCTTGGCCAACACGCTGACCGCCTGCTGCCGCGCCAACGGCCTGCCCGAGCCCGAGGGCCTGACGGCCTGAGCCGACGCGCATGCGCGTGCATCACCG
>JBCCMW010000212.1:0-7273 GCA_039026175.1 Pseudomonadota bacterium | reverse complement strand
GGCCCCGGGCCAGGCTCGGCGTGGCGCCGACGGGCGCGTCGGGTTGGTGGACGGTCATGCGTCGGCCTCCGTTGCGTGGCGGGCCGGGCGGGGCCGGCCGGGCTGTCTCATGCCGGGCGCGGCCGGCCGGGCTGTCTCATGCCGGGCGCGGCCGGCCGGGCTGTTTCGGGCCGGGCGAGGCCGGCCGGGCGTTTTCATGCCGGGCGAGGCCGGCCGGGCGTTTTCATGCCGGGCGATACGGCGCGGTGCGCCAGCCACCGGGGCACCGCTGCTGCCGCGCACCTTGAGGCAGGGCCGCCTGTGCCCACAAACCGATTTTGGTGCGCTGGACCATGACGTCTCGTGATGCATTGCAGCGCGCCACCAAATAGCGGTAAAGCGACCCCGCGCCATCGGCATGCCGGCCCGCAGCCAGATCCCGGCGGCTATTCGCGCCGCAGGATGCCATCTGCGATCAGTGCGCCGACGCCGGCGGGTCGGAACGCCGCCTCGATGGCTGCGGGATCGTAGCGCTCGGCCACCCAGTGGCGGAAGCCGCTGCCCGCCCCCCCGACAGTATCGGACGTATCGGCCGCATAGGCCGCGAAGAACGCGTCCAGCACGCCGGTCTTGGCGCGCCGCAGATGGCCGTAGCGCAGGCTGAGCTGGGCCATCGCCTCGCCCACCGGGCGATCCTCCATCGCGACCAGCCAAAGCGCCGCCATAAAGCCGGCCCGGTCGGCGCCCGACTTGCAATGGAACAGCACCGGCGTCTCCAACTGCGGCAGCACGTCCAGGAGATCGAGCAGATCCTCGCGGCTGGGCAGCGCGCGCGAGCGCAGGATCAGATTGTGCAGCGCCAGCCCCGCGTGCGCACAGGCCTCGCGCTCCAGCGGCAGCGAGCCGAACTGCTGGCCGCCGCGCAGCGACACCACGGTGCGCCCGCCGGCCCGGGCAAAGCGGCGAATGTGGTGCGGCAGCGGCTGGGCCGCGCGCCATAGCCGCGGCGTGACGCGGTGCATGTTGCCATAGGCGAGGCGGAACAGCCCGTGGTCGACCACCAGCATGTTGGCCCAGGCGTGCAGCCGCCGGCGCCGGGTGTCGAGCGGGCGCTTCCAGCGCCGGATGCGCCGCAGCCGCTGTTCGAACTTGGCGATCAGCGCGGGCTCGCCCCAATCCTGGGGCGGGATGTCCAGCAGCGGGTCGGTGCCCAGCGGATAGGACACGCCGTCCCGCACCACCCAGCGCCCCCGCCCGGGTGCCGGGGGCTGGCCGGGCGCTGTGGCCGCCGTCTCGGGCGCTGCGTTGGGGCGCACGTTCATCGCGCGGCACGTAATCGCGGGGTCCGGCGGCAGCAAGCGCGCGGGGCCCCTCGCCCGGACGGCCGCGCCCAAGTGTGGCACCACGCGCGCAGCCGGGCGTTGATCGGCCGCTGAGGGTCGTTAGTGTGCAAACGACGCCTTTCGTCCCGTTTTCTCCGGCGCGCGGCTGCGCTACACGATCATGTGCCGACCCGCGCAGCTTGCCCGCCCGCGCCATGCACGTTAGCTGCACGATATCCGCGCAGGATCCGGCTATCAGCGCGATTTACGGCAGAGGAGTGTGAAATGACCGTCAACGCCGACACCCAGGTCGAGACCGCCTTTCCCATCCCCGCCGGCGTGTTCGCCGAGCGCGTCTGCAGCGTGAAGCACTACACCGACCGGCTGTTCAAGTTCCGCATAACCCGACCCTCGACCTTCCGCTTCCGCTCGGGCGAGTTTGTCATGATCGGGCTGCCCAACGCGGCCAAGCCGGTGTTCCGCGCCTACTCGATCGCCTCGCCCAGCTGGGACGAGGAGCTGGAGTTCTTCTCGATCAAGGTGCCGGGCGGTCCGCTGACCGAGCATCTGCAAAAGATCGTGGTGGGCGACACGGTGCTGATGAAGAAAAAGCCGGTCGGAACCCTGGTGAACGACGCGTTGGTGCCCGGCAAGCGGCTTTATCTGTTCTCGACCGGCACGGGCATCGCGCCCTTTGCCTCGATCGTGCGCGACCCCGAGACCTATGAGAAGTTCGAGACCGTGATCCTGTGCCACACCTGCCGCGAGGTGGCCGAGCTCGACTATGGCCGCGAGCTGGTCGCCACCACCAAGGACGATCCGCTGGTGGGCGAGGAGGCGAGCGCCAAGTTAGTCCACTACGCGACCACCACGCGCGAGACGTCCGAGCGGATGGGACGGATCACCGACAATATCGAAAGCGGCAAGCTGTTCGCCGATCTCGGCCTGCCGCCGCTGGACCCGGTCGACGACCGCGGGATGATCTGCGGCTCGATGGCGTTCCTCAAGGATCTGAAGGAACTGCTCGAGGCGCGCGGCCTGACCGAGGGCGCCAACTCCAAGCCTGCCGAGTTTGTGGTCGAGCGCGCGTTCGTCGACTGAGGCGCCTGCCTGGGGCGCCCCCCTGAGGTGCCTGCCTGGGGCGCCTGCCTGGGGCTCACGGCGCCGTGATCGCGGCGCCGGTGCGGCGCTGCTGCCACGACCCGAAACGGGACATGTGGTACTGTCCAAGACAGCGGATTGGCAGCAGGGGCAGAGGCGGGCGATGGCCAGGCGAAAGCAGGACAAGACCAACGGGCACAGCATCACGCGGCGGGGTGCCGTCGCGACGGCGGCGGCGGCGCTGGCCATCGCGGGTAGCGGGTCGGGTATGGGCGCGGGCTTGGGCGCGGGGCTGGGCGCGGCCCGGGCCACCACCGTTCAGCCCGCCGACGCCGGCACCGGCCGAGTGCTGCGCCAGCGGGTGCAGGCCTGGCTTGCCACGCTGGACGAGGGGCAGCGCGACCGTGCCACCTTCGCCTTCGACAGCCGCACCCGGCGCGCGTGGAACTACATGCTGGGCTCGCGCTTTGCCAACGGGCTGGCGCTGGAGCAGATGCGCGGGCCGCAGAAGGACGCGGCGCGCGACGTGCTGGCCACCGCGCTCAGCGCCTGGGGGCTGGAGACGGCCGAGAACATCATGCTGCAGCAGGACATCCTGCGCGACGAGTGGGGCAAGGGCAGCGCCGAGCGCAACCGCGAGCGGTTCTCGATGCAGGTGTTCGGCACCCCGTCGGCAGACGCGCCCTGGGCCTGGCGCTGGGAGGGGCACCACCTCACCATCACGGTCACGATGATCGGCGATGCGGTCGTCTCGACCACGCCCAAGGCGTTTTCCTCGGAACCCAACACCGTGCCGTCGGGGCCCTACCGGGGCCTCGTGGTGCTGGAGAACGAGGCGCTGGGCCGCACGCTCTTCGGCGACCTCGGCGCCGGGGCACGGCGGGCGGCGCTGCTGCGCGATCGATCCTACGGCAACATCCTGGCCAAGCCGGGGCGCGAGGCCACCATCAGCCGGCGCGAGGGTCTGGCGCTGGGCGATATGACGCCCGGCCAGGCCGACATCGCGCGCCGGCTGGTCGCGCTCTACACCAGCGAGCATCTGGCGGGCCCGCTGGCCGCCGATGCGGCGGCGCGCATTGCGGGCGAGGACGAGGCCGCCATCCGCTTTGGCTGGGCCGGACCCAATCAGGCGGGCGAGAGCCTTTACTACCGCCTGCACGGCCAGGGTTTTCTGATCGAGTTCGCGACGCTCTTCGGCCAGCCCGAGCATCACCACACCGTGGTGCACGATCTGCAGCGCAACTTCGGCGATCACCTGCTGGGCTGACCGCGGATGCCGAGTCCGGCGGGACCCGGCGGCGCGTGCGATTTGCGCGTCAGTGGTGCAGGAACTCCAGCAGCCCCACGCGCCCGTCGCGATCGCTGTCCAGGGCCGCGAACTCGACGCGCAGGCCGTGGGGGTCTTCGCCGCAGGCATCCAGCGCACCGGCCGGTGTCTCGGTCTCGACCAGCGCCTCGCAGGCAGCGTCCAGGGTTGCGCCGTCTTCGACACGGTGCATGGCGTGCACCAGGGCCATCTCGTCGACCGTCACAAAGCCGTTGGCGTCCATGTCGTGGTGGATAAACACCTCGGCCCGATCGCGCAGCATCGCAGCCTCGAACTCGTCAAAGCCGACCCGGCCGTCGCCGTCGCTGTCGACCCGCCCGACCTTGTCCTCGGCCCACGCCTCGACCGTGCAGGGCTCGCCCATTGCGGCGCAGTCGGGCTCGGGCTCGAACGCGTCGACGGCGGTCAGGAAGCGCGCGTACTCGGGCGCATCGATGGCGCCGTTCATGTCGCGGTCGATCTCGGTGAACTGCACCCGGATCTCGGCCGGCGCCGGCGCCGAGGTATCGGCGCTCAGCCCGTAGGCGGCACCGAGCGCGACCACGGGCAGGGCCAGGAAGGCGGCGCGCACGGCGCCCTTGCGGCTGGGAAAGATCATCTTGTCGTCTCCGGTATCAGGGTTTGGCACGCCGGCCCCCTGCACCTGGCTCTCGATCAAGCCGCGGACGGTGTCCGACATCGAACGGCCTTCCGCCTGGCAGCGGGCGGCAAGCTGCGCCTTTAACTCGGGCGACAGTCGGATCTCGATGCTCTCGGTCTTTTTCGTCATGGGCTCGATCTCTGGCAGATCACGTGTAGCAGATCACGGGGGCCGGCGCGATGGGATTGCCGGCAACGCGGGGAGAGAGGCACCCCGTATCGCGCCCCGACACAAGCCTTTTCGTGTCCCCATTTGCGGCATTGCCCCTGTCCGGACACCAGATATGGTGCTGGCAGCGTGTTGAGCGGCGTGGACGGCCGCGGGGACCCGATGCCAGCGCCGCCACCCGCCCAGCCAAAACGCCGCCGGACCAGGCCCCCAAACCCGATCGCCGTACCGGCCCCCCGAACCGGACCGCCGGACCGGACCGCCAGACCGGACCGACAGACCGGACCGCCGAACCAGGCCCCCAAACCCGACCGCCGGACCGGACCGCTGGACCGGACTGCCAGACCGGGCCGCCAAACCGGGCCGCCAGGCCGGGCCACTGAACCGGCCGTCAGACCAAGCCCCCAAGACCGGGCTCCCAGACTGCGCCGCCGAACCGGGCCGCCAGACCGGAGCGCCGGAACGGGACGCCGATCCGGGCCGCCAGTCGGGACCTCCAGACGGGGACGCCAGACGGGGACGCAAGACCGGGACGCAAGACCGGGCACGCAGACTTCGCCGCCGAGCCGGGTCGCCGGACCGCAGCACCGGACAGGGGCGCCGAACCGAGGCGCCAGACCGACGCGCTGGTTCTGCCGCCGATATCGGACGCGTGCGCGCTGTGCGGCGCAGCGCCGCGCGGGCCCATGGGGCGGATCGGATCAGTCGGCAGCCAGACGGCGGATCGCCTTGGGATCGGCCGGCGGCTGATCGTCGAAGTGCAGCGTCACGGCCTGGATGCCGGGCGTGTAGCCGTCGCTTGCCGTGAACACGGCGGCCAGCGCCTCGCCCCCGCCGTTGAACACCCGCGCCACGTCGCCGGGACGCCAGTGACCGGCCGAGGGGCCCTGCACGACGACGGTGCAGAGGCTGCCCTCGACCGGCAGAAACATCGGCATCTCCATGGCTCCCGCCCTCCGCTTCTGGCCCGGCACCGCTCGCCGATGCCCATCCTCGCCGCACCCAGCTAAGGCAGGGTTGAGAAGCAAGACTAACGGGATGCGGGGGTGGACAGGGCGGCGCGGCCGTGCGCGACGGTGCGGGCAAGCGGGGACGGTGTGCCGGCCGACGGCCTGGCGTCAGTCCGCCTCGGTCCAGGCGACGCGGTAGAGATCGAAGCGCCGGTCGCCGAGGTTGCGCACCGACCCTTGGGCCCGCGCCCGGCCCAGCGTCGCCAGGTCGAGATCGGCGACGGCCACCATCTCGACGTTCTCGCTGGTCTCGGCCGCGATGCCGTCGCGCGCGAAGGGGAAGTCGCAGGGCGTGTAGATCGCCGACTGGGCGTACTGGATGTCCATGTTCTCGACGTCGGGCAGGGTGCCCACGGTGCCGGCGGTCACGACATAGGCCTGGTTCTCGACCGCGCGCGCCTGGCAGCAGTACTTGACGCGCAGGTGCCCGTGGCGGGTGTCGGTGCAGTAGGGCACGAAGAGCATGCGCGCGCCCTGGTCCACCAGCCGGCGGGCCAGTTCCGGGAATTCGCTATCGTAGCAGATCAGCACCCCGATCGGGCCGCAGTCGGTCTGGATCGCGTCGATGCGGTCGCCGCCCGTGACGCCCCAGCACTGCCGCTCGTCCGGTGTGGGGTGGAGTTTCTCTTGTGCGTGCACCGTGCCGTCGCGGAGCGCGACATAGGCGATGTTCCTGATGTCCCCGCTGACGGTGCGGGTGGGATGCGAGCCGCCCACGATGTTGATCTTGTAGCCGGTGGCCCAGGCCTTGAGCCGGGCGACGAAGGGTTCGGTATGGGTCGTCATGGCGGCCATCGCCTCGGCTGCCGGCAGCCGGCGGCCTTCGGCCGTCAAGAGCGACAGCGTGAAGAGTTCCGGGAAGACGACGAAGTCGCTGGCGTAGCTGGCCGCGGTGGCGACGAAGCGCTCGACCGTGCGAAAGAAGGCGTCCGGGCTGGCGAAGGCGCGGACCTGCATCTGGACCGTGGTGACACGGGCGGTTTGTGGGGCAGGGTCGGCGCCCCCGTCGGCGGTCGGCCCTGCACCCGGTTCGGCCCCGGTGTCTGCTTGGCCGTCGGGGTTATGCCAGACCATCAGCGCGGCGTGGCCACCGGATGCATCGGCGCCGGGGCGATAGCCGGGCAGCGCGCGCGTGGGCACGAAACCCGCGCGGAGGGCGGCGGCGAGACCGGGCTCGCGCACGGTCCCGGCGGCGAGGGCCTGCAGGTAGGCCTCGGCGGTCGGATAGGGCGCGGAGCGGCGGGCAAAGCCCGGCACGCGCGCGCCGAACGCGATGCCGGCGAGACCGCGCTTTCGGCAGAGCCGCTTGTGCGCCTGGGACAGCCGCTGGCCGAGACCGCGGCGTGCGTGCGCGCGATCGGTCAGAACGGCGATGCCATAGAGCCAGGGGCCGTCGGGGTCGTGGCGCGCGGCGTGGCCGTCGCCGGTGACCGCCTGCCAGGTGTGATCGCCGAGGGCGAGGGCGGCCGGCGCGCGGCACGCCGCGGCGTAGCCGACGACCGCGCCCTCCTCGGTCGCGACGAACTGGCCGTCGGGAAAGGCGCTCAGCTGGCCGCGGATCTGGCCGCCGGTGAGCGCGGGCTGGCCGGCTCGGCGACGGTCGGAAAGGCGCAGGATGGCCGGGATGTCGGCCGGCACGGCGCGGCGCACGGCGACGCGGCGAGGGCCGGGCGGTGTGCCGCCGCCTGCGGTGCCGGCGTGTGCGGTCGGCGTCGCGGGCATCCCG
>JBCCMW010000211.1:0-7312 GCA_039026175.1 Pseudomonadota bacterium | reverse complement strand
CGCGGCGGACCTCGCGGCGCACGGCGCGGCGCCAGGCGTACCTGCGCACGCTGCCGGCGGGCTGCGCGCGGCGCGGGCTCTACTACTACTGCGGCGGCGTCTACTATCAGTCGTCGGTGGTCGACGGTGCCAACGTCTACATCGTGGTGACCCCGTGATCGCGCGGGCGAGGACGCTGAGCCGGGGCACCGCGGCCGGGGCGCTGTGTGCGGCCCTGGCAGGGTCGCTGGCCTGGGTCGCGATGCCGGGGATCGCCGCGGCGCAGGACGTGCTGGGCGCCTGCGAGGCCGAGCTGGTTGAGTACTGCGACGGGGTCACCCCCGGGCACGGGCGCATCCTGGCCTGCCTCTACGCGCGCGAGGACCAGCTCGGCGACGCCTGCGACGAGGCCGTGGGCGACGTGGCGGACGTGCTGGACGCGTTCTTCGAGCGGCTGAACGTGGCGCACGACGCCTGTGCGCCCGAGATCCGGGCGCACTGCGCCGACGTGAGCGCCGGGGGTGGCCAGATCTACCAGTGCCTGACGGCGCGCGACGATCTGAGCGGCGAGTGCGGCGATGCGATTACCGCGTTCCGCCCCCCGGCGGAGTGATCCTGCCGCCCGCTACCGGTGACCATCTCAGAGCGCGCGGGTGCCTGGTGTCGGGCGCCCGGTGTTGCCCCAGTGTTGGCCCAGTGTCCGCCCGGTATCGGTCGGTGGCGGGGTCGCTGTTCAGCCGCCGTTGGGGTCCTGGCTGTCGTCGGCGCCGATGATCGCGGGCTCGCCGGCCTCGGCCTCTTCGCGCAGCACCTCGTCCAGCCCGCGGGCCAGCTTGTCGCGGATCCGCGCCTCTTCCTCGGCCTCCGGTTCGAAGGACAGCGCGCGCTTCCACTGGAAGCGTGCCTCGGTGCGGCGGCCGACCATCCACAGCGCGTCGCCGAAATGGTCGTTGATCACCGGGTCGACGGGGCGCAGCTCGACCGCGCGCTCGAGATGCTTGACCGCTTCCTGGAATTCGCCGACGCGCCACAGCACCCAGCCCAGGCTGTCGACGATGTAGCCGTCCTCGGGGCGCTGCTCGACGGCCTTCTCGATCATGTCCTGCGCCTCGGCCAGGTTGCGGCGCAGTTCGACCAGCGAGTAGCCGAGATAGTTCAGCACCAGCGGCTGGTCGGGCTCCAGCTCCAGCGCGCGGCGAAAGTCGGCCTCGGCCTGGTCCCACTGGTCGGCGCGCTCGTAGGCGATGCCGCGCTGGTAGAACAGCACCCAGTGGTGGCGCTCGATCGGGTCGGTCAGCGTGATCGCGCTGTCATAGGCGACGGCGGCGTCGACCCAGCGCTCTTCCTGACGCAACATGTCGCCGAGTGCGGTGTGTGCCTCGACCGCGCGCGGGAACCGGGCCGTGACCTCGCGCATGGCGATGATCGCGGGCTCGATCTGCCCGTCGGCCTGCAGCGCCTGGGCGCGGCCGATCTGGGCGCCCAGCGCCTCGGGCGCACTGCGCGGCACGCTCTCGAACGCGGCGATGGCCAGCGGGTACTGCCCTTCGCGGCGCAGCAGCTGGGCCAGCAGGATCTTGGCGTCGGTCAGGTCTGGGTTCAGGTACGTGGCCAGGCGCGAGTAGGCGAGACCGATGATCGTGTTCTGCCCGCGCGTCAGGAACCCCGAGATCCCGAACAGCGCCTCGGCCGCGCCCTCGGCGCCCGCGGTGACGATGGGGCCCGGGATCGTGCCGGCGGCCAGATCCTCGCGCAGCGTCTCGAGCCGCGCGTCGCCCAGCGTTGTGGACAGGTGCGCGTCGATCTCGGCGATTGCCTCGGTGACCTGGCCCGAGCGGGCCATCGCTTCGACCTGCACGCGCACCAGCCGGTCGGTGGCGGTGCCCGAGAGCTGCTCGGTCTCCTGATAGGCGGTCAGCGCATCGGCGTCGTTGCCGAGCGCGCTGTCCAGGAGCCCCAGATGATAGGTGGCCAGCATCGAGCCCGCCTGCCCGCCGGTGCGGCCTTCGCGCAGCGCCGTCAGCGCATCGCGCGCCTCGCCCGCGCGGCCCAGGTCGAAATGGGCCCAGGCCTCGATCAGGTAGCTGACGAACGGGGCCGTCGCGCTTTGCCGCTCGGCGATCAGATCCAGGATCGCCTGGGGGTCGCCGCGGGTAAACGCCTCGCTGGCCAGCAGCAGCAGCGCGATCTGGCTCTCGGGGTTCAGCGCACGCAGCTTGCGCGCCATGGCGACGGCGGTCTCGATCCTGCCGGCCGCGGTGGTGTGCAGGATCGCCCGCTCCAACAGCACCGCGTTATCGGGATCGGCGGCCAGCGCCTCGGTATAGTAGTCGGCCGCCGCCGCGATGTCGCCGCGCCGAGCCGCATGCTCGGCGGCCAGGTAGGGCCCCGCGATGGTGGCCTCCTGCGCCTGGGCCGGGGCGACGGGAAGGCCGGCGACGGGCAGCGATACCGGCAGCACGGCCGTCGCCAGCCCGAACAACGCCGCGGCCAGCCGCATCGGGCGGCGGCGACGGGCGGTGGACGGGTCGCTTGCGCGGATCTGGCCGGGCGTGGGCCAGCAACAGGCCTGAGTGCTACGAACCTGGACGCGTGCCTGCGGTGGGCGTGCCTGAGGGTTGGCCACGGAAATCTCCTCTCACCACACGGGGCGAGCCTGCTCAAGCAGGCGCCGGTCCGACAAACGCTAGACCGATCCTACGCGTCTGTCCCGACCGTCCGTTGGAAAAGTGGTGAGAATCCGACACATCCCGTCTCGCAGCGGCGCAATGCCGCTTTTTTCGGCGCCATGCCGCTGCGTCGGATCAGCCGACGTGCTGCAGCCACGCCACCATCGCAGGTGCGACGATCGGCTGCGCGCGCTTCGAGACGAACACCCCGATGTGGCCTGTCGGCACCTCGACCGCGCGATAGGCGACGTTGCGCAGGTGTTGCGACAACGCCGTGCTACAGGGCGGCGGCACGATATGGTCGTCGCGAGCATAGACGTTGAGCACCGGACAGGCGATGGCGCCCAGATCGACGCGCCGCCCGTCCAGCAGGAAGCGCCCCTCGACCAGCCGGTTCTCGCGGTAGAGCTCGACCAGCCAGGTACGGGCCAGCGCGCCCGGCTGATCGGGGCGGTCAGCCAGCCATCGCTCCATGCGCAGGAAGGTCTGGAGCGCAGCCGGGTCCTCGGCGATCTCGGCAAGATCGGCGGTGTAGCGCGTCGCCCATCGACCCGGCGCCAGGGCATTCAGCGCATGCGCGGTGAGCGTGCCCGAGACGTTGCCGTCCTGCGCGATCAGCCGCTCGATCAGTCCGTCGGGGATCCTGCGCAGCCAATGGTTGAGCTGCCCCGGCGTGGCCGAGGCGCGGTCGGCGTGGAAGTCGATGGGTGCCACGGCGAGCGCCAGGCCCTTGACCCGCTCGGGCTCCAGCGCGGCGTGGCAGGCGGCGAAGGTGCCGCCCTGGCAGACGCCGAACAGCACGCCGCGCGCCGCGCCCGAGGCATAGAGCATCGCATCCAGCGCATCGGCCAGCGTGTCGACGGCGCAGTCTGCCATGTCGCGGCATCGGTCGGCCCGCGTGGGGCTGCCCCAGTCCAGCGCGTAGAGATCGACGCCAGCCGCCAGCAGCCGGCGCACCAACGAGCGGCCGGGCTCCAGGTCCAGCATGGTCTGTCGCCCGATCAGCCCCTGGAAGGCCAGCACCGGGCCCAGCCGCGGCGTGTCGACCAGCGGGCGATAGCGCGACAGGGTGATCTTGCCGTCGCGCCAGATCGTGTCGGCAGGCGTCTGGGCGATGGCCGTGTCGTGGGCGTGCCCGTCGGACAGACGGCCGCACAGGCGGATCATCCGCCGCGTCGCGTCGACCAGCCCGAAGCTGGGATCGAAACCCGGAGACGGGCCCGGGGCCACGGCTCAGGAACCCCCGGGCCGGCCGCCCATGCCGCCACCCGTGCCGCCGCCCCGGCCGCTTCCCTGACCGCTTCCCCGGCCGCCGCCCGTGCTGACGCCCGCGCTGCCGCCCGCGCTGCCCTCCGGGCTGCCGCCCGCGCCCGCCTGCTCTGGCCCGTCCGGCGGTCCGCCCCCCCGGCCGCCGCCCCGATCGCCGCCCCGATCGCCGCCCCGATCGCCCCCCCGGCCGTCGGCCGCGCGGCGGATCTCGCGGCCGAGCTGGCGCACCTCTCGGCGCAGCGCATGGATGGTCTCGTGCAGATCGTCCACCTCGGCCCGGGTCGGCAGGCCCACGGCATCGGCCATCGCCGAGACGCGGGCCGTCACGCTGGCCCGCAGCGCCAGGTGCGTGGCCGTCAGATCGGCCACCGCCTTGGTGTAGCGCTCGCTGGTCTGAACGCGCGCCATCTCTTCGTCGGCCACGTCGCGCCACAGCCGCACGGCGATGTCCCACGCGCGGCCCGCGGTACCGTCGGCGTCGCTGCCAGTGCCAGTACCAGTGCCAGTGCCAGTGCCAGTGCCAGCACCAGTGCCAGTGCCAGCACCGGTACCTGCGCCAGAGCCGGGGCCAGTACTGCTCGTGCCAGTGTTGGGGCCCGGTGCCTCGCCGGGGTCGCTCGCCGGCGTTGGGGCGGGCGCATCGTCGGCGGCCAACCGCTCGGCAAAGCGGCGGAAGGTGGCGATCCAGGCGCGCGCCATCACCTGGCGGTACTGCTCGACGGCGGCGGCGAACTGCAACCACTCGCGGGTCTCGCGAATCGCGCGGCGCTCGTCGGCGAACAGATCGGCAAAAGCCGGACCCTCCAGCCAGCGCCAGAAATCCGCCATACCGCCCAGGCCCGGCGCCCGCAGCCAACCCGCCGGGTCGAACGGGCCATAGCTGCTGCGCGCGGCTTCCACGTCGCCCGCGGCGGCGGCCATACTCTCCAGAAACCGCAGCCAGGCCGAGGACAGCGTGTCCAGCCGCGCCATCGGATCGGCGCCGCCGTCGCCCCCCGCGGGCGTGCCGGCGCGTGCGGCCATGGCGGCAAAGGCGCGCGCTCCCTCGCGCCACAGGCGGAGCAGCGGATCCTCCATGCCCTCGTCTGCGGCCATTGCGCCCTCCACTGCTCCTGGGGAGCTACACCGGAGCGTGGGCAGTGCGCCAGCCGTCCGTGCGTCGACCCTCGGCGCGCGGCTCGCGCGTTGCGCGCCCAGGATGCCCCGTATGGCGGCCCGTGTGGTGTCCCGTGTAGCGCCCCGTGTAGCGCCCCGTGTGGGGCCCCGGGTGGGGCCCGTGTGGCGGCCAGTGTGGCGGCCCGCGTTGCGACCCGCGTGTGGCGACGCCTGGGCGACGCTCGTGTCAGCCGCCCGGATCGCCGCGGGCCGAGGTGGCCGCCGCCGCCATCGCCGCGTCGAACATCGCCGGCGTCAGACGCCCGGTGTTGGTGTTGTAGCGCGAGCAGTGGTAGCTCGCGTAGAGCCCCATGCCGGCCAGCCGGCTAGCCGCGCCATGGCCGAAAGGGTGGTGGGCCGGCCGCGCGCCAAGGGCCCGCACCGTGCTGTCGTGCGCGATCCGCCCCAGCGTGAGGATCGCGCGAAGCGCCGGCAGCGCGGCGATGCGGGCGGCCAGAAAGGGGCGACAGGCGTTGATCTCGGCACCGGTCGGCTTGTTCTCGGGCGGGGCGCAGCGCACGGCGTTGGTCACCATCACACCCACCAGCGCCATGCCGTCGTCGGCCCGCGCGCCGAACCGGCCGCGCACAAAGCCGTGCGCGGCCAGCGTGGTGTAGAGCAGCTCGCCCGCATAGTCGCCCGTGAAGGGGCGGCCGGTCCGGTTGGCGCCGGTGCGCCCGGGCGCCAGGCCGACGACCAGCAGCGTCGCCGCCGGGTCGCCGAACGAGGGCACGGCGCCGTTGAACCATGCGGGTTCGGACGCTGCATTCCGGTCGCGATAGGCGGTGAGGCGCGGGCAGAGCGGACAATCGCGCGGCGCTTCGGTCGAAGCTGGCGGATGCGCGGGGCCGCGATGTGCGCCGTGGGGCGGGGTCAGTGCGTTCCGTTCGTCTCGGGGCTGCGCTGGGCGTAGGCTTCGCGCTTGGCCTCCTCGCGGGCGGCCGGGTCGCGCCTATTGTCCTCTCGCGGGGGACGGTCCTCGCGCGGCGGACGGCCGATCACGTCCTTGAGCTCTTCGAGTTCGATAAAGTTGTCCGCCTGGCGGCGCAGGTCGTCGGCGATCATCGGTGGGCTCGACCGGATCGTCGAGACAATCGATACCCGGACGCCTTTACGCTGCAGTGCCGCGACCAGCGGCTTGAAGTCGCCATCGCCCGAAAACAGAACAATGTGCTCGACATGATGGGCCATCTCCATGGCGTCGATGGCCAGTTCGATGTCCATGTTGCCTTTGACTTTGCGGCGGCCAGCACTGTCTGTGAATTCCTTGGCTGGCTTGGTCACCAGGCTGAAGCCATTGTAATCCAGCCAATCGACCAGGGGGCGGATCGGCGAATACTCCTCATTCTCAATTAATGCTGTATAGTAAAATGCTCGGACCATTTTTCCCCTTCGCATAAATTCTGATCTAAGCAATTTATAATCTATGTCGAAGCCCAGTGCTTTCGTCGCGGCGTAGAGATTTGAGCCGTCGATGAAGAGCGCCAGTCGTTCATCTCTGTAAAACATTATTAGTCTCTCGCTTTTGTTCTTGCTTGCCTGTGGATGCGTCTGCAGACATGCATCTGACACACTACCGCAGCGCTGTCCATGCTGTCTCACTTGGAAAGATCGCTCTCTGCCACTGCTTTGGTGGCCCTCGGGGCCAACGTGGCGCGTCCCGGATCGCCCCCGGCGGCGACACTGGCCGACGCGTTGGCCGCGCTTGAAGAAGCGGGTCTGAGGGTCCAAGCGCAGAGCCGATTTTACCGCACACCGGCCTTTCCAGCGGGTTCCGGGCCCGATTTTGTCAATGCCTGTGCGGCGCTCGAGGTGCCCGCACAATCCGACGCGCGCGCGCTGCTGGCCACGCTGCATCGCGTCGAAATCGCCCTCGGCCGCGAGCGGCGGGACCGCTGGGAGCCAAGGGTCTGCGATCTTGACCTATTGGCAATGGCCGATTTTGTCCTCCCCGACCGTCCTACTCTGGAGCGGTGGATGGGCCTCGCGCCCGAGGAGGCGCGGCGCCTCGCGCCCGAGGGGCTGATCCTGCCCCACCCGCGCCTGCACGAGCGGGCCTTCGTTCTGGTGCCGCTGGCCGACGTCGCACCCAACTGGGTACACCCGGCGTTGGGCCGCACGGTGGCCGAGATGGTGGCGGCGCTGCCGGCCGCCGCGCGCGCCGAGATCCAGCCGATCGCGCGCGAGCGATAGCGCGGCGGACCGCGCGGGGCGGACCCCGCCCGGCGGGGCGCGCGGCG
>JBCCMW010000210.1:0-7392 GCA_039026175.1 Pseudomonadota bacterium | reverse complement strand
GGCGGCCGGATCAGGCGAGCGCCGCGGCGGCGAACATCGCCCCGGCCGCGCCCAGGCTGAGCGGCCAGCGCAGCGTCGGCCACCAGGCGGGCGCGCCGCCGCGGCGGGCAAGGCGAACATCCGCTGCAAGCAGCAGCAGAAAGCCGACGCCGAGCAGGGCGGGGCGCGCCGGGTCGGCCATCACCAGCACGGGCCAGGCATAGAGCGCCGGCACGACCGAGAGCGCGTAGCGCAACCACGTCTCGCGGGTCTCGTCACTGCCTTCAGCGGCGCTGTCGGCGTCCCCGCCGGCCGTTTCCGCGCCGGCCGCCCCCACGCCGGCGGCGACAAAACCCCAGCGGCAACCGCCCATAAAGGACAGGATCACCGCGCCGTAACCGGCCACCAGGTCCTGGGCGAGCCGGCCGGCGGGACCATCCAGCAGCGCCAGCGCGACCGCGCCGCCGAGGAACGGGATCAGCCCCGAGAGGCCGAGCCACGCCGCGGCGGCCGGGACCCCGGGCAACGGCGAGGGCAGGCCCGGGCGTGCGGCGCCGGGGCTGGGGTTCTCGACCGTCATGCCGGGCGCACCGGCGCGGGCCGCGACACGGGTCGGCGCGGGCCGGCCGGGCGGGACGACGCCGCGCGCAGGCGACGGGGCCGACGGCCGCGCGCTATGACGGCCAGGCGGTGGCGAGCATCCGCCCCAAGCGGTCGGCATGCCGGAAAAGCCGCGCCAGGAACAGCTGACTGGGGGACGGCTGCCTGCGGCACGACAGCCTGGGTGACGGCCGGCTGGGGGACGACTGCCCAGGGGACGACCGCCCGGGGGACGACTGCTCGGGGGACGACTGCTCGGGGGACGGCTGCCCGGGGGACGGCTGTCTGGCCGACGACTGCCTGGGGGACGGCTGCCTGGGGCATGACTGCCTGGGGGGCGGCTGTCGAAGAGACGGCTGCTTGGGGGGCGGCTGCGTAGGGAGCGGGGCGGTGCATCCGCGGGCGTCTCCTGCGGCGCGGGGCGGGCGCGGCGGCCGGGCCCGGCGCGGGTTGATGGCGTCGCCCGCCTGCGGCATCGCCGCGCCGTGGGCTCGACGGAGCGCGAACCGCCCTCATCTGACCGCAAGGGTAAGCCGACGGGGGGCCGCGACCATGCCAGCAAAGGGAAACACCGCAGAGGCTGGGGCGGCCGCATCGCTCGCGTCGCCCGCCGCCGTGTCGGCCGGGCCCGGCGGTGCAGCGGTCGCAGCCGGCGGCCGAACGGCGAGTGGCGCTGTCGCCCCGGCGGTCGGCCATGCGCAGGGCGACCAGGCGGCCGCGGCGACGGTGTTCTACGACGGCGGCTGTCCGGTATGTGCCCGCGAGATACGCGCCTATCGCCGCCAGGCGGGGGCCGAGGCGGTGACCTGGGTCGACGTCTCCGCGGCCCCCGACAACGCGCTGCCCGAGGGCGCCGACCGCGACGCGCTGATGCGCCGCTTTACCGTCCGCCGCCGCGACGGTCGCCTGGTGGACGGGCCGGCGGGGTTCGCCGCGGTGTGGCGCGCGCTGCCGCGGCTCAGCCGGTTCGCGCGGCTGTTGGAGCGGGCGCCGCTGTCGTGGGTCGCGGAATTCGGCTATCGGCTGTTCCTGATGCTCCGACCTTTGTGGCGCCGCGCGGGTTGATCGCGGGCCGCCAGCCCGGCCCTGGCGACGTCTCTTTTTGCTATCGATGCCCATCCTGCGGCACGAGGTGGCTCGTGGCCGCGGCCTCGCTGGACGCTGCCGCACCGGCAGCATAGACGCGAGGGGGAGGTCGACATCGGCCGCAACCCCACGTCCAGGATGCGCGCATGACCGAGCTGATCGACCGGCTCGACGACGTCGCCGACGCCTACGACGCTGCGCTCGTCGATCTTTGGGGCTGCTATCACAACGGCCTCGCGCCGTATCCCGAGGCGATGGCGGCGCTGCGCCGGTTCCGCGCGGCCGGCAAGCCGGTGGTGCTCTTGACGAACGCGCCCCGGGACGCGACGCACGTGGCGCGCTTTCTGGCCGGTATCGGCGCGCCGACCGACACGCACGACGGTATCATGTCGTCGGGCGAGGCCTGCCAGCGGGCGATGCGCAGCGGCCAGCACGGCCGGGCCTTTCACTATGTGGGCCCCGAGCGCGATCGCGATATGCTGGGGGCGCTGGGCACAACCAGCGTGCCGGTGGCCGAGGCCGACGCCGTGCTGCTGGTCGGCTTGGTCGACGACACCAGCGAGCAGCCCGAGGATTACGACGACCAGGCCCGCGCCTGGCTGGCCCGCGGGCTGCCGGTGCTGTGCGCCAATCCCGACATCGTGGTCGACCGCGGGGCCGAGCGGCTGTGGTGCGCCGGCGCAATCGCCGAGCGCTATGCCCGGATGGGCGGGCAGGTGGTGTGGTTCGGCAAGCCGCACGCGCCGTCCTACCAGGCGGCGTTCGCGCTGTTGGACGAAATCGCGGGCGCGCCGGTGCCGCACGACCGGATCATCGCGATGGGCGACAGCCTGCACCACGATATCGCGGGGGCCGACGGGCAAGGCGTCGACGCCATCTGGATCACCGGGGGGATCGCGGCGGCGGCCTGCGCCTCGTCAGCTTTCCCCGATCCGGCCTATCCCGACCCCGCCAAGCTGATCGCGGTGGCACGCGAGGCCGGGCAGCGCCCGCGCTATGCCATCGGGCGCCTGCGCTGACCGTGCCGGGGGGGGCATTGGTCGCCGAGCGGTACGGGCGTGCGCCGGGGCTTGGCGTTCACGCGACCGATCCGAACGTTTTTCACAATGTAAGAGACATAAAATTGCGCAATTTTCTTGCGTAGTGCAGGTGTTCCCTTTACGCTCGCGGCGCGAAGTGGCGAGTCGGGAGAGCGCCCCATGTTTGACGATCAATCCGCCGGCGGCCCTGACAACCAGGCGCCCCGCAGCGTCTGCATCGAGGAGATCGAGATCGGCATGACCGCCTCGGTCCTGAAGCATGTCGACGATCACGCGATCCGCGCCTTTGCCGATCTTTCGCTGGACCGCAATCCCGTGCACTTGGACGAAGACTACGCCCAAGAGACGATCTTCGGGGGCCGTGTGGCGCACGGTATGCTGACGGCCAGCCTGTTGTCGGCGGTGATCGGCGAGCGGCTGCCGGGTCACGGCAGCGTCTATCTGGGCCAGTCGCTGAAGTTCCTGGCGCCGGTGCGGCCGGGCGAGACGGTCGAGGCGCGCGTCACGGTGGCGGCCATCGACCACGCCAAGCGGCGGGTGACGCTGGACTGCGCCTGCCTGGTGGACGGCAAGCCCGTGCTCAAGGGCGAGGCCACCGTCCTGGCCCCCAGCCGCCGTTTCGACTGAGCCACCCTCCCGACCGGACCGTCGTCCGCGGTAACCCCCTCGACCCCACGGTCGTCCGAAGCCACCCACGCTCGGCGCTGCGGGCGGGCGGTGCAGGGCGCATCCTGCCCTGCCGGGGCTCCCGGGCATGCGCCGCGCGACGGCTGCAGCGCGCACCGCCCCAGGCCCCAGCGCAGGGCCGGGCGTAGTGCCCAGCGCAGGTGCCAGCGTAGGGCCGAGCGCGGTGCCGCGCCAACGCGGCGCGGGTCCGGCCCTTGCCAGCGCCGACGCCCACGTGCATCGAAAGGGCCGAGCGACACGGAGACCGGCCCGCCCATGCAGCGCTTCGACGGCTATGACGGTGCCCTTGTCCGGGCACTCGGCGCGCGGGCCCTTGCCGGCTGTACCGTCGCCGTCGGCAACTTCGACGGTGTCCACCGCGGGCACCAGGCGCTGGTCGAGGCGGCCCGCGCAGCCCTGCCCGAGGCGCCGCTCGCCGTGGTGACCTTCGAGCCGCATCCGCGCCAGGTGTTCCAGCCCGATGCCCCGCCATTCCGGCTGACGACCGATGCCGAGCGCGCGCGCCGCATCGCCGCCCTGGGGGTCGAGCGCCTGGTGGTGCTGCCGTTCGACGACCGGCTGCGCCACATGGCGCCCGCGACCTTCGCGCGTGACGTGCTCGCCTCGGGACAGCGGGCAGGCAGCGGGACGGGCGACCAGACAGCGGCGACCGGGCTCGGCGTCGCGCACGTCACGGTGGGGGCAGATTTCCGGTTCGGTCGCGGGCGCCAGGGCGACGCCGAGATGCTGCGCCGGTTGGGTGAGGCGCTGGGGTTCGGCGTGACCGTGCTGCCGATGGTGGGCGACGAGACCGTGGCCCAGCCGCCCGCCAAGACCGCCTCGCCGCACGCCCCGCCGCACGCCCCGCCGCACACCCCGCCACCCGCCGTGCAGCCCGCAACGCATCCCGCGACCCAGACCGCGACGGCGCCGGCCAACGCCCGGCCCAGTCCCTGGCGCGTGGGCCGGCCGCGCCCGGCCCGCCCTGCCGAGCCGGTCGAGCAGGCGCCGCCCGTCTATTCGTCGACCGCGGCGCGCGCGGCGGTGCGCGCGGGGCGCATGGCCGAGGCCGCGGCCATCCTGGGCCGACCCCATGCTGTGACGGGCCCCGTGGTGAAGGGCGACCAGCGCGGCCGGCTGCTAGGCTATCCCACTGCCAACCTTGCCTTCGGCGATCAGCTGATCCCGGCCTTCGGCGTCTATGCCGCCCGGGTGCAGGTGCTGGACGGGCCCCACGCGGGGTGGCACGCCGGCGTCGCCTCGATCGGCGAGCGCCCGACCTTCGGGGTGAACGCGCCTAATTTCGAGGTGCATCTGTTCGACTTCGAGGGCGATCTCTATGGGACCCAGATCGTATGCGCGCTGGTCGCCTACCTGCGCGGCGAGATCGCCTATACCGCGGCCGATGCCCTGGTCGCCCAGATGGACCGCGACAGTGCCGAGGCACGCGCTGTCCTGGCCGGCGCCACCGATCCCCCGGATGCCGCAACGGCCCGGGGCTGACCGGGGCGTCGCCAGGTCGGCTGGGGCCGGGTTGCTTAGGGCCGGGTCGCTTGGGGTCGGGTCGCTTGGGGCCGGGCCGGCTGGGGCTGGGCCGGCTGGGGCTTGGATCGCTGGGGCCGGCTGGGCGCCGCGCGGTCGTGCGGGCCGGTCCTTGGTGGGTGGCGCCGCCGGGTGACGCCGCGACACATACGGGCGTTGGGTTGCCCCGCAACGCTTGAACCGGGCGCAATCGTCCCCAAAACCAGCAGACCGAAACCGTGGACGGGTCGAGAGGGGGCCGCGCGGCAGCCCGGGCACGGCAGCGCGGGGCTCGGCGACCGGTCCGTCTCTGGGCCGCTTCCAGCGCCGTGACGGCGCGCAGCAACCGGACGGCCCATGCGCTCGCTTCTGCTCAATCTCTTCTTTTACAGCTTCACCATTGTCATCGCGCTCCGCGTCTACTGGCAGGGACGGCGCGGCGACCGGCCGGCGATGCACCGCACGTTGAACTACTGGGGCGAGACCGTGCTGCGCGCGGTCGACGTGATCATGGGCGGCACGGTCGAGGTGCGCGGCCGCGAGCATCTGGAAACGCCGGGGCCGGTGATGTTCGTCTCGAAGCATCAGTCCGAACTGGACGTGGTGCTGCTGGGCAAACTGATGCCGAACGTCAACGCCGTGGCGATGCAGGAGCTGGAGAAGTACCCGTTCTTCCCGACGATCCTGCGCACGCTGGACTTGATCCTGGTGGCGGTGGACCATGGGCCGCAGAACCGCACCGAGCAGACGGTGGCGGGCGCCAAGCGCGGCTTTGACCAGGGCCGCTCGCTGATGATCTATCCCGAGGGAACGCTGATGCCGCTGGGCGCGCGCGAGCGCTACCGGCGGGGAGTGGCGCAGATCTACACCCGGCTTGGCGTGACGGTGGTGCCGGTGGCGACGTCGGTGGGCACGATCTGGCCCAGGCGCGAGTGGCGCAAGCACGCCGGCGCAACGGGCGCGATCGAGTTTCTCGCGCCGATCCCGCCGGGCCTGCCGTTCGATCGGTTCATGGAGATGATCGAGGACCGGATCGAGACGGCGACGATGGCGCTGATCCGCGAGCACGCGACCGGCGACATGCTGGCAGCCGCCGAGGCCCGCTATACCGAGGCCGAGGCCGAGGCCAAGGCCCGCCGCGCGGCGGCGCGCGCCCAAGACGCCGAGCCACCCGCCACCGTTGGCGACGATCCGAGCGGGTCCGACCCGGGTGCCGCGAAGCCCGGCGACCCGCACGTCACGGTCGCCGAAGAGGCAGCCGCCGAAGGAGCGGCCCCCAAAGAGGCTGCCCCAGAAGGCGCAACCCCAGAAGGCGCAGCCGCAGAAGGCGCAACCCCAGAAGGCGCAGCCCCAGAAAGCGCAGCCCCAGAAAGCGCAATCCCCAGCGAGGCAGGTTCTACCGCCGCCGATGGCGCCGAGAGCCCACCGGCCAAGGTCGTGGGCGGATAGGCACCCCTAGTCTCCGCTTTGCGCGGCCTGACGACGAACGCTGTCGCACGGCCGCCGCCTACCGTCTCGGCGCGCCGGCGTTGCGGTCTACGCCAGCGCCCGCCCGCCGGCTGATCGGTCCAGCGCCCGCCTAGCGCCGCGACAGTCCGACCCCCGGCAGACGCTGGCACCTGCTGCCCAGGCCGGCACCTGGCTAGTCCGGCGCCCGCCCAGTCCGGCGCCCGCCCGGCGTCTGTATGGTCCGGCTCCCACCCGGCGGAAGTCTAGGCGCGCGGGTTTGAATCTTCGGTGACTGGGCAGGTAGCAAGGCAGCACCGATCCCAGTCCCGGCCCCTCGGGGCCGCGTACCCGGCACCAGGGCGGCATACCCGATGGCCCAAGAACCGGACCCAAACACGGCCCGAGACACGACCCCAGATACGGCGCGAAACATGGCCCGAGACACGGCCCGAGATATGGCGCGAGACACGGCCCGAGACGGCATCCTCGTGCGTGTTGGGGACAAGGCAAGTGCTGCCCGGCAGCCGACTGCGGCGACGGGCGTGTCAGGGAGCCTGGGCCTCAAACCGAACAGGCGGTGCCATGCGCCTGAATCAATGTTGCGCGAGTGACGCGGCCGCGTGGCTGCCTGACACGTGCTGCACCCAACGGCCGTGGCTGGTTGGATATCCCGCGCCGGGCACTGCGAGCC
The DNA here is from genome assembly GCA_039026175.1 of Pseudomonadota bacterium. Classification (GTDB taxonomy): domain Bacteria; phylum Pseudomonadota; class Alphaproteobacteria; order Rhodobacterales; family Rhodobacteraceae; genus Thermohalobaculum. The sequence continues at coordinate 360 of JBCCMW010000210.1, read as the reverse complement.
TGGCAGCGCAGCACACGTGGGTTGGGGCGGTCCGGCCGCGGCATAAGGGGCGGCGCCGGGCGCTCGCGGCTGGGTAGTCGAGGAGCGGTTGGCAGGCGGCACGCGGGCCGAGGCGCCAGGGGCGAGGCAGGATCGCCAGGGCAAGGGGCGGGACACGAGGGGCGGGACGCGAAGGGCGGGACATAAGCGGTGGGGCACGAGAGGCGCGGCACGAGGGGCGGGACACGAGGGGCGCTGCACGGGGGACGGGACACGAGCGGCGGGACATGAGCGGCGGGGCGCGAGGGGCGCGGCACGAGGGACAGGACATGATCGGCGCGGCACGGGGGGCGGGGCATCAGCGGTGGGGCGCACGGGGCG
>JBCCMW010000209.1:0-7441 GCA_039026175.1 Pseudomonadota bacterium | reverse complement strand
GCCGTCGGCCCCGGCACCGACCCCTTCGACGCCGACCGAAGCGCCGCGCCCCGGCGCCCTGTCTCGGTCCCGTGCGGGCAGGGGGCGCCACGACGGCAGCGAGCGACATCCCGGATGCCTAGGGCGGCGATCCGCACGCAGCAGGCGCGCCGGATGCCCTTACGCCCTGCAGCGATGCCCGCGCGGATGGCGTACGGCCCGGCTGACGGCGCCAACCCCCGCGGGCCGCCCGCTGCCGCCCGGACCGGGCGCTGCGCCAGGGCAGGCACGACGCTGCGCCGTGTGCGCCGCCAGGGGCGCCGCAGGCTTGCGCCCCGCGCGCGTCCAGCGGCGTCAGGCGCGGCGTTCTTCGACGGCGTGGCACGCCACGCGGGTCGCCGCGTCGTGCAGCAGGCGCGGCCGCTCGGTGCGGCAGCGCGCGTCGGCCAGCGGACAGCGCGGGTTAAAGGCGCACCCTGCCGGCGGATCGATCGGATCGGGGATCTCGCCCTGGGGCGGCTCCACCTCGCGCCCGAACCCGTCGAGACGCGGCGCAGCATCCAGCAGCATCCGCGTGTAGGGATGGCGGGGCGCGGCGAACAGCCGGTCGCGCGGCGCCTCCTCGACCAGGCGGCCGAGGTAGAGCACCCCGATGGTGTCGGCCATGTAGCGCACGACGCTGAGATCGTGGCTGATGAACAGGTACGCCAGCCCAAAGCGCGCCTGCAAATCCTTCATCAGGTTCAGCACCTGCGCCTGCACGCTGACGTCCAACGCCGAGGTCGGCTCGTCGCACACGATGAACCGCGGCCGCGCTGCCAGCGCCCGGGCCACGCAGATGCGCTGGCGCTGCCCGCCCGAGAATTCGTGCGGGAACTTGTCGACATCGCGCGCCGACAGGCCGACTTCCTCGAGGAGCGCGCCCGGCCCGGCCGCAGCACCGCTGCCCCAGCCGAGCTCGGCCCAGTCGAGCCCGAAGGCGCGCACCGGCTCGCCCACGATATCGCCTACCCGCCAGCGCGGGTTGAGCGACGCATAGGGGTCCTGGAACACCATCTGGATGTCCTGGCGCACCGCTCGCCGACGCTTGATGCTGGGCTCGCGGTAGAGGTCGGTGCCGTCGATCAGCACCCGCCCGCCCGAGGGCGCGAGCAGCCCGACCGCGATCTTGCCGATCGTCGACTTGCCCGACCCGCTCTCGCCCACCAGCGCATAGACCCGCCGCGCGGGGATGGCAAAGCTGACGTCCGACACCGCGGTCAGGATCGCGCGCTCGCGTCCCTCCAGCACGCGGTTGAGCCAGGGGGCGGAGACGTCGAACTGCCGGCTGAGCCCCTCGACCGAGACCAGCGGCGCCGCGTCGGCGGCCGCCTCGTGCTGGGCGCGATCGTGCTTTTGCAGATCCAGGCTCACGGGCCTGCCTCCGCCAGACCGGCCACGCGCGTCCGCACCCGGCAGGCCGCCCGGCCGCCGCAGGCCGCGACCGTGGGGGCAGGGTGTGCGCGGCAGGACGCCTCGGCAAACGGGCAGCGCGGGTGGAAGGCACAGCCGTCGGGCACCGCATCCAGCCGGGGCATGGCGCCGGGGATCTGGTTCAGCCGCTGGCCGGGCGGCGTGGCCATGGGTGTCGAGGCCAGCAGCCCCTCGGTGTAGGGGTGCAGCGGCCGGGTCACCAGCTCGGCCACCGGCCCGATCTCGGCCAGCCGCCCGGCATAGAGCACCGCCACCCGGTCGGCCGCCTCGGCGATGACGCCCATGTCGTGGGTGATCAGCATCACCGCAGCGCCGCGTTCGCGGCACAGCCGCCGGAGCAGCGCGATGATCTGCGCCTGTACGCTGACGTCCAGCGCGGTTGTGGGCTCGTCGGCGATCACCAGCTCGGGCTCTGCCGCCAGCGCCAGCGCGATCACCACCCGCTGGCGCATCCCGCCCGAAAACTGGTGCGGATAGCTGGCCATGCGCTGATCGGCCGCCGGAATGCCGACATCGTGCAGCAGCGCAAGCGCCCGCGCCTTGGCCTCGGCCCAGCCGACGGCGAGATGGGTGCGGATGGTCTCGACCAGCTGGTCGCCGATCCGGATCAGCGGGTTGAGAGAGGTCAGCGGGTCCTGGAACACCATGCCGATGCGGCGCCCGCGGATGCGGCGCATGGCGCGCTGGCCCAGATGGTCGATCCGCTCGCCGGCCAGACGCACCTGACCGCCCGCGATCCGGGTGCGCCCGTCCAAAAGGCCGATCACGGCCGAGCCCATCATCGACTTGCCCGCGCCGCTCTCGCCCACCACGCCCAGGATCTCGCCCGCCGCGATCGACAGCGAGACGCCGTCGACCGGGCGCAGGATGCCGCGGCGCGTGGGGATCTCGACGACCAGATCCTCGACGGTCAGGACGGGCGGTGCGTTGCCGGCCGGGGTTGCCCGCTCCCGGCCCGCCGTCTTGGCCAGCGTCATGCGCGACGCTGCCATCAGCGCAGCCTCGGGTTCAGCGCGGTGCGCAACCAGTCGCCCAGCAGGTTCACCGACAGCGCCAACATCAGCAGCGTGCAGGCCGGAAACACCAGGATCCACTGCTCGCCTGAGGTCATAAAATCCTGCCCCACCCGGATCAGCGTGCCGAGCGACGGTTCCGTCGGCGGCGCGCCCACGCCCAGGAAGGACAGCGTCGCCTCGGCAATGACCGCCAGCGCCAGGCTGATGGTGGCGATCACCAGCACCGGCGACAGCGCGTTGGGCAGCACATGGTGCACCATAATCGCCACCGGCCCGCGGCCGATCAGCCGTGCGGCGGCGACATACTCCTTGGACCGCTCGACCAGCACCGATGAGCGCACCACGCGGGCAAACTGCACCCAGTCCGACAGGCCGATGGCCACGATCAGCACCGCGATGGCCAGCTCGTCGCGCTGGCCGGGGTCGACCAGGCCCTGTCCGATGCCCGACAGCAGCATCGCCAGCAGGATCGAGGGGAAGGTGAGCTGGATGTCGGCGATGCGCATCAGGATCGTGTCCGTCAGCCCGCCGGCATAGCCGGCGATCAACCCCAGCGTGACCCCCAGCACCATCGCAAACAGCACCGCCGCCGTGCCCACGAACAGCGAGATGCGCAGCCCGTACAGGATGGCCGAGAATAGATCGCGCCCCTGCTGGTCGGTGCCCAGCATGAAGTAATCGCCCGTGAACTCGTTGGCCGAGAAGGGCGGTGTGAACCCGTTCATCAGGTTCAGCGTCGCCGGGTCGAAGGGATCGTAGGGCGCGATCAGCGGCGCAAACACGGCCCCCAGCACCAGCACCAGCACCACCGTCGCCGCGGCCACGGTCAGCGGGCTGGTGCGGAACGAGTAGGCGATATCGCTGTCCATCGCCGCGGCGAGCCGCCGTCCCAGCGCCATGGGCGCCTCCCCCTCAGGCCGCCGTGCGATCCACGCGCAGGCGCGGATCGATGGCCACATAGATGATGTCCACGACCAGGTTGATCGCCACGAACATCACCGAAATCAGCATCAGATAGGCCGCCATAACGGGGATATCGACGGACTGGATGGCGTTGATGAACAGCAGCCCGACCCCCGGCCACTGGAACACCGTCTCGGTGATGATCGCGAAGGCGATGATCGAGCCCAGCTGCAGGCCGGTCACCGTGATCACCGGCAGCATCGTGTTCTTCAGCGCGTGGCGGTAATGCACCGTGTTATCGGGCAGACCGCGCGCGCGGGCAAAGCGCACATAGTCCTGGCGTAGCACCTCCAGCATCTCGGAGCGGACGAGGCGCATGATCAGCGTCATCTGGTAGAGGCCGAGCGTGATCGAGGGCAGGATCAGCGCCATCAGGCCCGAGCCGGTGAGAAAGCCTGTCGACCACCAGCCCAGATCCACCGTCTCGCCGCGTCCTTTGACCGGCAGCGCCGTCTCGATCCCCAACGTGTTGATCAGCAGGATGCCGATCAGGAATGTCGGCAGCGACACGCCGATCAGCGAGGTGGTCATGATGGTGCTCGACACCCAGCCGCCGCGGTGGATCGCCGTGAACACGCCCAGCCCGATGCCGAGGCCGAGCGCAAACAGGCCCGAGACGAAGGCGAGTTCCAGCGTGGCAGGCGCGCGCTCGGCCAGCAGGTCCGAGACCGGGCGGCCCTGGCGAAAACTGATGCCGAACTCGCCCTGCACAGCACCCAGCAGAAAGCGCGCGTACTGCTCGACGAACGGGTCGTCCAGGTGCAGCCGTTCGCGCAGTTCGGTCACGTCGGCCAGCGTGCGCTCCTGGCCCAGCATGTTCTCGACCGGGTCGCCGACGAAGCGGAACAGCGAAAAGGCGATCAGGCCGGTGAACAGCAGCACCAGCACCGACTGCACGACCCTGCGGATCAGATAGGCGAGCATGGCGGCGTTCCGATGCGCTGGCGGCGGTGCTGGGCGGCGGTGCTGGGCGGCGGTGCTGGGCGGCGTTCAATGGCGGCGGTACGGGCGGCGTTCAATGGCGGCGGCACCGGCTCTTCGAAGTCGACACCGCGCGACGACAGCGAGCCTAGTGCCCTGGCAGGCAACCACAAGGCGTCGCGTTACAGCGTAGGGCTTGCCTTTTGATTTCGATCTTTCTAGTAATATAAAACCCTGGCAGGAGGGAGAGGGCGCCCATGCAGCCGGACGAACCGAACGAGAAAGAAATGGCCCTGATGCTGGGCGCGCTCGGCAACGAGACGCGGCTGCGCCTGTTCCGCCTGTTGGTACGGGCAGGGCAGGGCGGGTTGACGGTGGGCGATGTCCAGGCGCGGCTGTCGGTGCCGGGCTCGACGCTCACGCACCACATCGGCGCGCTGCGCCAGGCCGGCCTTGTGGTCCAGCGCCGCGATGGCCGGACGCTGCGCTGCCTGCCCAACTTCGAGGCGATGCACGCCGTGGTTGGGTATCTGACCGACGCATGCTGCGCCGATGCGCCGGCTGCCCCCGAGGCCGCCCCCACGGCCGCCCTCGAGCATGGCGCCGCCAGGGCCGCGGCCGCCAACGCAGGCGCGGCCGACAGCACCTCGACCCGGGTCTCAGACGTGACCCTTGCGACAGGAGCCTCGCGATGACGCCGCCGGCCGACACCACCGTCGATACGGGCATCCACATCCCGCCCGCCGACGCGGCGAGCGGCTGCTGTGGCGCGCCCGCCAAAGTCGCGCCCGCCACGGTCGCGCCCGCCAACGTCGCATCCGCCACGGTCGCGCCCGCCAACGTCGCGCCCGCCACGGTCGCGCCCGCCAACGGCCCGCCCGTCGCCGCCCATCGCGCCTGGGTCCAGCTCCGGGCTGCGGCGTCGCGGGTCGCCCGGACCGACCGGGTCTGGCTGCTGGTGCTCGTGCTGGTCGCGCTGATGGCCGTGCTGGATCCGGCCGGCTTCGGCGGCATGATCGCGTTCGCGCTCGCGGCCCTGGCCTCGACAGCGCCGTACATCCTGGTCGCCGTCCTCGCCATCGGTTTTCTCAAGGCCACGGGGGCCGAGCGGATCGTCGCCACCGCGTTCCAGCAGGGCGGCGAGCGGCGGATGATCGTCGTCGCAGCCCTGGTCGGCGGCCTCGCGCCGTTCTGCTCGTGCGAGGTGATCCCCTTCATCGCCGGCCTCTTGGCCGTGGGCACGCCGCTGTCGGCCGTCATGGCGCTGTGGCTTGCCTCGCCGCTCATGGACCCGTCGATCTTCGTCATCACTGCCGGTGCGCTGGGCCTGCCGTTCGCGGTGGCAAAGACCGTCGCCGCAGTGGGCATCGGGCTGACGGGCGGGTTCGCGATCCGCTGGGCGCTGCGCGCGGGCCTGTTCGCCGATCCGCTGCGGGCGCGGACGGGCGGGGGCTGCTGCAGCAAGCGCCGCGCGTTCGAGGGCAGGCCGGTCTGGCGCTTCTGGCAGGTCGAGGAGCGGCGCAGCGTGTTCCGCGGCGAGGTCGCCGCCAACGGGCTGTTCCTGCTGAAGTGGCTGACGCTGGCCTATCTGATCGAGGCGGTCATGCTCGCGCACGTGCCCGCCGAAGCCATCGCCTCGGTCGTTGGCGGCGAGGGTCTGCTGCCCATCGTCCTGGGCGCCGTGGTCGGGGCGCCGGCGTACCTCAACGGCTATGCCGCTCCGGCGGTGGTCGACGCGCTGATGCAGCACGGCATGGCGCCGGGCGCGGCGATGTCCTTCATGCTGGCCGGCGGCATCACCTCGGTGCCGGCGATGGCGGCGGTGTTCGCGCTGGTCAAGCGCGACGTCTTTGCGGCCTACCTCGGTCTTGGCGTCGGATCGGCCATCGTCGCGGGTGCGCTCTATGCCGCGGCGGTGCCTTATCTGGTCTGATCCGCCGGCGCACGCCGCGATCCCGACCTGCGCGGTGCCCTGCCGCGCGGGCGCGTCAGTGAAAGCCCAAGTTGATCAGCACGCTGCCGGTCTCGAGGATCGCGACCGAGCCGTCGGCGGGCCAGGCAGGCATGTCGCGCGCGACCTCCATCGCCAGCAGCTTTTCGGCCTCGCGCGTCTTGTCGGGCCGCAGGAACGCATAGCGCACGTCGCGGCCCTGCATCAGCGTCATGAGATGCGGCAGGATGTGGATGTTGCACCGGGTGACCGAGCAGCCGTGCGGCATGGTGTTCATCGGCGGCCGGTCGGGGCCCAGGAAGTGGTGCTTCATGCCGCCGCCCGGCAGGCGGCCGATGATGATCACCGGCACCGGCCCGTCGCGCCCGGCGACCACACGGTCGAAGGCCGGCAGCGCCTCGACCGCGCGCGTGATCGCCGCCACCAGCGCACGGTCGCCCCGCGCCACGGTGGCCGAGAGCACGGTGGCCGCGTTCTGCTGCTGCAGCGACAGCGCGATCAGCATCGCGGCGGCCAGGCGCAGGCCGCTCTGGCTCAGCCGCCAGCGCGCGCCGTCCAGCGCCAGCGCGACCGCCGCGGCCCAGATCAGCGCAACCGGGGTCAGCGCGGTGTAGTGGTAGACCTCGCCAACCCGCACGGTGCCCAGCAGCCACGGACCCAGCACCAGCCCCGCGCCCAGCGCCGCGGCCAGCAGCCGGGCACCGTGCGGCATCCGCCGCGCCAACACCCGCCACGCCGCCGCGATCATCAGCGCCAGCGCCAGCAGCTTGGCAGACCAGGGGATCGCCGCCTGGGGCAGCAGCAGGAACTGCAGGATGTGGCTGCCTGCGCGGCGCAGCGCGTGGTGCAGGCGGAGCTGGCTGTCCACGAACCCGTCGACCGACGAGTAGTAGGGATTGGCGTCGTTGCCGACGTCCAGCACCGCCAGCACGCCCTGCGCCAGCGCGTAGTAGAGCGCCGTGCCCCCCACCGCGAGGGCCAGAACCACGGCGATCCCGCGCCGCGCACCGGGTTGCGGCCGCGCCCGCCCCAGCGCCGCCAGCCAGCAGAAGGCAAAGGCCATGGGCGCCATCACCGCCAGCTGCTGGAACCCTGCGGCACCGACCGCATAGAGCACGACCGCTGAGCCAACTCCTCG
>JBCCMW010000208.1:0-7449 GCA_039026175.1 Pseudomonadota bacterium | reverse complement strand
CCTGAGCAGGCTCTGGTGCGCCAATCGGCCGAAGGCCGACGGTGTCGTGTTGCCTGGATACACTTCTCCTACGGGCTCGGTGACAGAGACGCCGAGCGCGGCGTAGCCGTTCAGGACGGCAATGCGGCCTGGATCTCGGCGACCTGGCGGTCGAAGTCCCCTGACATCAGCCGCTGACCCAGCATTTCGACGCACTGCATCTTGGTTTAGACGCGGCCGTGGCGGTGATATCTTTTCGATGGCGGAGGGCGGTGCCGTGGCAAGGCATGCGGATAATGGCGTGACGGGGCACGCGGCGGTCCGCGTTCTCGACAACCGCGTGCGCGAACGTGAGCGCCAGTTCGGCCGCAAGGCCCTCACGGAGGCGCCCCGGAGGCACTCGGCAAAGCCCGGGCCATAGGAGCGCGCGTGCTCCGCCGACCGACGGTTCGCGGTCAAGGCATTGGCCGACACGCTCGCCGTTGCACGGTCGGCCTTGGTCGAGCGGCTGAAGGGCAGCGTTGAGCCCCGCCCTTCGAAACGGCGGCGCCGTCGCAGAGCGGATGACGGGGCTGTGCTGACGCCGGTGCGCTGCCTGATCGATGGGCTGCAGGGCGTCGGGCACGTCATCGCCGATGCCGCCTCCGATGCCGATGATCGGCGTCGCTGCATCGCCGACGACCTCTGTGCGAAAGCGCAGATCAAGCAGAACCCAGCCCGCGCGGGCGCCAAGCCATGGATTGGGCACGATACAAGGCGCGGTACCTGGTCGGGTGCTTCTTCAACCGCATCAGACACCTCCGTCGGATGGCACTGCGCTGCGAAAAGACCGTCCCAGCGTTCCGGGCAGTCGTCGCCCTGGCTTGCGCAATGGCCTCGCTCGGCTGAACTGAACACGCCGCCGTGAGGTCGCACCGTCGCCTACAGGCCGTGCCGAGGGAGGCTAGCGCAGGATCGCGACGTCGGTGGGTGAGAGGGTGAGGCCGTCTTCGCGGCGGAGCACGAGGCCGTCGGCCTCGGCCCCGACCTCGACGATCCGCCCGAACACCGGCACCGGAGCTGTGGCGAGGATCTCCTCGGCGGCGCTGTACTCGACACTGGCTGTGTAGGTCTCGCCTGCGGCCAGGGACAGGGCCTCGGGGTCCACGTCGACCGTGCCGCCGGCGGTGACAGGCAGGCGCGCGACCTCGCTGCCGGTGCTGTCGCCGATCAGCAGGTGCGTGGCCGAGACGTTCGCGACCTCGGCTGGGGGGATCGACAGGGTCGTCGGGGCCTCGCCGGCGATGAACCGGCCTGTCGTGTCCGCAGCCTCGCGGCCGAGCCAGCTTGCCAGGGCCAGGTTCTCGCCCTCCGCCTGTTTGCTCTGCAGCGTGTCGAGGCGGTCGTTGACACCGATCAGCTGCTCGACGGTCGAGAAGCTGGCGAGTTGGGCCACAAACTCGGTGCTGTCGAGGGGTTGCAGCGGATCCTGGTTGCGCAGCTGCGCCGTCAGCAGTGTGAGGAAGGTCTCGAAGTCGCTCGTCGCAACGGTCGCGGCCTCGGCGGTTGTGGGGGCGCTGGCGGTGGCGGTCGCGGCGGTCAGCAGACTGGGGGCGGTTGGCGTGTCCATGGCGATCCGGGTCCTGGTTGCACGATCAATGATGGGGCGAGTGCCGCGATAGCGCTCGGCGCCCGCTCACGCACGACGATCCAGGTTGTGGCTATCGGGTGAGGGGGCTGTCCAGACGCGGGCGTCTGCGGGCGGTGGAGGGTCGGCGTGATGCGGCCTGGCGATCGACCCATCGCGCGCGCCACTGTCGCCGGTGTCGCCGCCAGCGCCGAAGCTGAGGGTCACGTCGGCGAAGCCGGCCTCCCGGAGGTGCCGGTGCAGCAGCTCCGCATGGCGACGCAGGAGGTCGAGCGTCTCACCGCGCTCGCCGCTGACATGGGCCCGGACACCGCCGTCGGCAAAGTCGAAGACCAGATCGACGCGGCCGAGCGCGGCAGGTTCCAGCATGAGCGTCAGCCGCTCCGGCGACGGTGCCGTCACCGACACAATGGCGATGGGCGGCGCCGGCGGTGTTATCGCCGGGCCCGGCGCGGCGGCTGACACGGGCGCGGCGGAGGGTGCAGCGGACGGCGCGACGGCGAGTATGGGCGGCGACGGGCTGCCCGATTGATGGCCCGTGACCGCAGGTTCGATGCCGGGGCGTAGCCTGCTTTCCGGCGCGAGGGCATCGCCTGGCGGATGACGCCATGCGTTCCGCGCGGCGGTGCCCGGATGGGTCGTAGGGGGTGGGAGTGGGCCGTGGACCCACACCTCGTTGTCGGCCCTCGCCGTCGCGCCGGCGTCGAGGGCCGCTCCTGCGCCCGCGGCCAGCCGAGGCTGGGCGGGCGCATTTGGGAGAGCAGACGCTGCCTCAGCCCGCTGTAGGGTGGTTTCGACGATCGCCGACGGGGCGGGGGCAGGACCTGCCGATATCGGCGATGCGCCGCGTTGCTGCGGGTTCTTCGACGCGGAAAGCGTACCCGCGGCGGTCGGTCCACCGTCGGAACGCGCCGACGGGGGATCGACGGGGAGGGTCGGTGCCAGGACTGTGGCGCGCGCGCTGGACGCGCCGGCCGCGGATTGTGGATCGCCGAGGGAGGTTGGCAGCGCCGGACCGTTAGGGCTGGTTGCGGCTGGGGGCAGCATCGGGGCGCCAAGCGCTGTCGGCAAGGGCGCGGGTTTTGGCAGCGCCTCGGGCGCCGTCTGCGCGGTCGGTTCGGAGGCGATCCGTACCGCTCCGGGCATCGTGGTTGCCGATGCGTCGGCCGACGCGGCCTGCATCGGCGGATAGGGTGTCGCGACACTCGTGTGCGCGCCCGACGGCGCCGATACCGAGGCCAGATGGGCCTTTGGCGCCACGGACGATGTGGCAACAGCCGTGACACGCGCCGGGCCGGTCGAGCGCGCCGATGTCTCCGCAGGTGTGCCCGGCGCGCCGGGTGGCGGCTGCGTGGTACTTGGTGAAACGAGGGGCTGTGGGAAGACGGCTTGCTCGGCGGTGGGCTCACCTGCTGTCAGCTCGTCGCCCTGGCCGCGGCCGAGGACCGAAGCGGCAGCCGCATTCGGCCCGGAGCGAAGGATCGCCACGTCATCTGCACCGGTGCCTGGCCCCGCTTGGTTTTCGGCAGATGGCGCCGCTTGGCCGCTATCTTGAATCTCCACGCCGGCGGAACCGGCTGTCTTGGCGATGTCCGTGGCCGCGGCCGCGAACCTGGCGCCGTCGTCTGGCGTTGCAGGGCGCGCCGATGCGGGCGGCGCCGCGACGCCGAGGGCCAGACTGGCCGATCCGATCGCTGCTGCCATGCGCCGCCTTTCTGCTGCTCGACCGCATTAAACCGCCCAATCACTAAGGAGTTCTTCATCCGTTCCGGCTTTTCTGCTCGTGAACGGTCTGGGGGAACGCGATGCCGAACGATGCGAACGCTCTGGCGCCCGCGGTCCGCCCGACGATCGCCTCTGGGGCGGCGGTCGACAGGGTGGGGGTGATGGCGTTGGGCGCGACGGCCGCGGTTTCGGCGCGCCCATCCGATCCGGCGCAGGCCTTCGAGGCGGCGTTTATCGGCCAGATGCTGCAGCATGCGGGGTTCGGCGAGGCGTTGACAGGCAGCGTGCAGGGGCCGGCCGCGGCGCATTTCGCCGGCTTCGCGATCGAGGCGATCGCCGCGCGGGTGGCCGAGCATGCGCCCTTTGGCATCGCCGAACTGGTGCGCGCGCGCCTGGATGCCGAAGCGGATGGGGGGCCGCTTACCACGGGCCTGCTGGCGCCGGACCGATGACCGCGTTCGGCACATCGAAAGTGTCTGGCGGGCGTGCGGCACGGTCCCGACGTGCCGAGAGACTGCACGCGGCCAGGGCGTGCGAGACGGGCCCGCTCGTAGGCGGGCATGCAGGCGGCAAAGCGCGTGGCGACGCAGGGTCGACGCGGGATCGGTCCCAGTCTTGGACACTCCGGCCGGGGGCGGTGCTGCCTGGGGCGGGCCTGCCTCCGACGCGCATGCCGCGGCAAGCGCCGGCGCTCGCGGCGCCGCGCGTCGAAGCGCCAGGCACCGGGGCGGCAACAAGCAGGGTATCGGCGATCCGGCTGCCCGGCATCGGGGCGCCATGACCCGGGGTGCCGACGCAGGGACTGTGGCAGGGGACGGCGGGCCGACGGCCGAATTGATGGCCGTCGTCGCCGAAGGCGTGGCTCTGGTGGACGAGGAGCGGGTGCTCTGCCGGCGCGGCGCGCTGGCTCGGATTGAGGGTCTGGCCGCCGCCAAGACCGCCTATCTGACCCGGCTGGAGGCTGCGATGACGGCGGCGCTGCCGGGCGCCGCGCGCGACCCTGCCGTGCGCCGCGCACTGGCGCGTCTGGGCAAGGCTGCCGCCGCCAACGAGCGCCTGATCCTGGCTGCGCGCGAGGGTGTGCGCCGGGCTCGTCGCTGTCACCAGGATTGGGAGGCCCTGCGCACCGGCGCGGTCGCCTATGCCGCCGACGGCACCGCCATTCTGAGCCGCGAGGACGCGGCTGGAAAAACAAAGACCGCTTGAGTTTACGCCGGTTTAGGCAATTGCGGTCAGAGACGAATGCGGCGGAGCCGCCTGCCGGGAGCAACCCGGTCCTAACGTCAGAAGGCACTGTCCCCGGGCCCGGCCGCGCCGAGCGCGCGCCAGGGAAACGGGGTGATCACCGCCGGCGCATGACCGGTGAATTCTGACCCAGGGCGTGAACCACGCTGCCCGACCTTAAAGGACCGTAGGATGACCTCATCGATCCTGACCAACACCAGCGCGATGATCGCGCTGCAGAACCTGCGCGCCACCAACGCCTCGCTTGCGGAGATCAACAACCAGATCTCCACCGGCAAGAAGGTGGCCAACGCCCGCGACAACGCCGCCGTCTTTGCCATCAGCCAGGTGATGGAGAGCGATGTCGAAGGCTTCCGCTCGATCAGCGAATCGCTCTCGCTGGGTTCCTCGACCATCGCGGTGGCCTCGAACGCCACCAACGAGATCGGCAACCTGCTGAACGAGATCAAAGGCAAGATCGTCTCGGCCAACGAGGAGAATGTCGACCGCGCAACGCTGCAGAACGAGATCGAGCAGCTGCGCGGGCAGATCGAGAGCATCGTCAGCGCCGCCCAGTTCAACGGCCAGAACCTGCTGGAGGAAGGCTCGGACATCACCGTGCTGTCGTCGCTGGACCGCAGCTCGGCCGGTGAGGTGACCGCGCGCAACATCGAGGTGACCGCGCGCGATTTCTCGACCAACGCGGGGTCTGTGGGCACCGGGCTGAGCGGCAAGAACGCGTCGATCGCAGGCACCGGCGTCACCGGCAACGACTCGGTGATCCAGCTGACCGACGACGTCGACTTCCTGAACAACTCCGGCACGCAGAGCTACACGCTGACGCTGGACGGCATCGACATCGAGGTGACCAACGCCAAGCTGGCCAACGAGGGCATCATCGCCACGGCCACGACGGTCGCCAGCGAAGAGGACGTGCTGACCTACCTCGAGGGCGCGATCAACGGCACCCTGACGGTCGAGACCGGCGACAACGTCGGCCTGCAGGGCGTCACCGCGACGGTCCGGGCCAACGCCGGTACGCCGGCCAACGCCGAGCTGGTCATCACCTCGACCGCGTCCGAGGCGATCTCGGTGGCCACCGACGCCGCGGCCAACGCTGCGGGTGCCGAGGCCGCGGTGCCGACGGCCGCCTCGCTGGCGCAGGTCAACGGCCAGACCAATACCGCGACGACTGTGGGCCTGGACCTCGGCGGCGACGAGGCCGATGCCGCCGGCGAGACCTTGAGCGTGACGGTCGGCAGCCAGACCTTCACCTACACCGCCGCGGGCGACGATGCCGATTCGGCAGCAACCGCCGCCGCCGCCGTGGCCGCCTTCACCCAGCAGGCCTCCGACCTCGGCATCAGCGACATCGTGTTTGAGGTCGACGCCACCACCGATACCCAGATCAACATCTCCAACTTGAACTCGGGCGAGGCGCGCGAGGTCACCTTCGACACCGCGAATCTGGGCACCACCGGCAACGCGTCGATCTCGGCGCCGGGCCTCGATGCCGCTGCTGCCGGCTCGGTCGACGTCAACATCGCCGGCAACATCGTCGAGGGCGACAGCTTCTCGGTGACCATCGGCTCGACCACGGCGACCTACGTGGCCGGCGCGAACGAGGACGCCAACGACGTCATTCGCGGCCTGCAGAACGTGATCGCGGCGGACGGCCCGGCCGATGCGCTCACCTCGCTGACTTTCGCCTCGAACGCGGCGGCCGGCGACGAGGCGACCTTGTCGATCTCGTCGGTCTCGGGTGCCACCGTCTCGATCGCCGAAGCGCGCGGCGGGACCGAGGGGACGGGCGATCTGTACGGCCTGTCGCGGATCGACGTGACCACGGCGGACGGGGCGACCCGGGCGCTCAGCACGATCGAGAACCTGATCCAGGTGAACGTCGATGCCCAGGCCGAGTTCGGCGCGTCGGAGCGGCGGATCGAGATCCAGTCCGACTTTATGAGCACGCTGATCGACAGCTTCAAATCGGGCATCGGCGCGCTGGTCGACGCCGATCTCGAGGAGGCCTCGGCCCGGCTGCAGGCGCTGCAGGTGCAACAGCAGCTCGGTGTGCAGGCACTGTCGATCGCCAACCAGGCGCCGCAGAACATCCTGGCGCTGTTCCAGTAAGCGGGCGCGCCCCGCGCGCGTTCGGGGGGCGGCCCGCGCGGGCCGCCCCGTCCCCACCGATGCGGCGGTACGGTCCGCGCGTATCGACGAGTTTTGGAGCCGCCGATGTCGAGCCCGACCGCCCACGCCTACGCCGCGGCCCATACCGCCCTGGCCACCCCGCGGGCCATCGAACACCGCCTGTTCGGCGAGATCACGGGCCGCCTGGCGGCCGGCGCCGAGGCGGAGGGCGAACGCGGTTTCGCCGCCCTGGCCGACGCGCTCCATCAGAACCAGCGGCTGTGGATGGCGCTGGCGCTGGATCTTGCGCAGGACGGCAACGGCCTGCCCGAGACGCTGCGCGCCCAGCTCCTGTCGCTGGCCGCCTTCGTACACAACCACACCCGCCGCGTGCTGGCGCGCGAGGCCACGGTCGAGCCGCTGGTAGCGATCAACACCTCGGTGATGCGGGGCCTGCGCGGCGACCGTGCCGCGGCTTGAGGAGGGCAGGGCATGCCAGGCCTGATCCTGAAACTGCGCGCCCACGAGCAGATCCTCGTGAACGGCGTGGTCATGCAGAATGGCGAGCGTAATGCGCGCCTGATCGTCAAGACGCCCGACGCCAAGATCCTGCGCCTGCGCGATGCGATCCACCCCGACGACGCCACGCCCCCGGTCAAGCGGCTCTGCTAGGCCGCGCAGCTGGTGGTGGCGGGCGAGGCCGAGCCAGAGCCCAGCGCGCAGGAGCTGACCCGCGGGATCGGCCAGCTGCGCGAAGCGCT